>CALRME020000128.1:0-7524 GCA_943369045.1 Sphingobacterium thalpophilum | reverse complement strand
CTGTTCGCCGCCCAAAGTGGCCGAGGGCGGCAACTGGTAGCGCACTTCCATGCCAAGAATGGCGCCGCTGTCGCCGACTGCCTCGCCGGTTGGGTAACCGCGAACGCCGGCCGGACCACCCAGCGACATCTTCTCGGCAGACGGCAGGTTCTTTGAGGCTAGCTGGGCCTGAAGCGAGGCGTGGGCGCTGAAGCGGTTGGCAAAGAACTGGGCGCGCTGCAGTTCCAGATTCAATTTGCTGAACCGGCCATCGGTGTGCAGGCCGGCGGGCCCTTGGTCAACGGCCAGGCTGGCAGCGTCAAGGCGGACCTTGCCCGCAGTGACGCTGGCAGAAAAACTGGTGAAAGCGTTGCCCAGGACATCGTCGGCAAAGTTGCCAAGCACGCTGGCGCGGGCTGAGACGATGCGGCGATCGGTGGGCGCGGAGACGGCCGTTTCATCGTCGAATTTCTTGGTTTCCAGACCCGCGGACAGGTACAGGTTGCGGCTGCGCGAGCGGATCAGCGGGTGCATCAGCGCGGTGCCCAGCACGTCGGCCCTGCCGGTCGCGCCCAGAGCCGCGAATTGCTTGCCCAGGGCATATTCCGCGCGGGTTGCGACAAAGCTCAGGCGGCTTGTGCCAAGGGCGGGCAGGGAATAGCTTAGCCGGAACAGCTGCGTGTCGGAGATTTCAGCAACCTGGGCGCGAGCCTGCAAGGTGTCGCCGGAGCCGCTCAGGTTGGTCACGTCCAAAGCCGCAAAAGCGCGGATCTGGCCGGCTGCGCGCGCGCCGTGGTTGTCCAGTCCGACCGATAGATCGGTCTGGCGGCCTTGTGCGCGCACATCCAGGATGACGTTTGCCTCCCCTGGCCTGCCGCCGGGCTCTATGGTTGCGGTGGCGTCGTAACCGGCCAGGTCACGCAGCAGCAGTACCGGCTTGTCCAATCCGTATTCGGTGACGGGCGAACCCGCAGTCAGGCTCTGGCGTGCGATGGCTTCGACGATCGCCGTGGAAGCACCCTTGCCTGAGGTCCGTACCGTGACGCGACCTATGCTGGCTTCGACCACCGCCAGGGTAACCGGGCCACCGCCCGCTGGGAGGGCCTGCTCGGGGATGTAGACATCCGTCAGCAGGTATCCGCGGTCCTGGTAGAAAGCCCGCACCTGCCGGGCAGCGTCCTGCAGGCCGGCAAGGTCTGTCGGTTGGTTGACCCGGGCGGCCAGCAGGCTCGCCAGCAGCTGTTTGTCAAAGAGGGTGTTTCCCTGGAAGTGGAATACCGTTGGGATGATGCGCACGGGCGTACCCGGGTTCCTGGGTGCCGGGGGCGCAGGCAGGTTGGGCAGTGGCCCTCCGGGCGCAGGCAAGGTCGGCAAAAGCCGTTGCTGTTCTTGAAGAGTCCCGGAGTCGGGCCTTTGCTGCGCATGGCTGGCGGCTGTCAATGCCAGGAGTGTGCTGGCAGCAAGCCATAGTGGGCCTGCCGCAAGTCGGCAAGTCATGAGAGTCTCCAACGATTGCTTGTATGACAGCCTATCATTTTTGTGTAACATCTTTTAACAATTGACGTGAATAGATCACGCACTCCCTGCTTCTTACATTCGGCCTGTATCCCTTGCGGAATAAAGGAAGAGGTGCATCGGCGGATAATCGCCACATGGCATTGATGATTACCGACGAATGCATCAACTGCGATGTGTGCGAGCCCGAATGCCCGAACCAGGCCATCTACCTCGGTGCGGAGATTTATGAAATAGATCCCGCAAAGTGCACGGAATGCATTGGACACTTCGAAGAGCCGCAATGCGTCCAGGTCTGTCCTGTGGCCTGTATTCCGATACACCCGCAACACGTTGAAGACCGTGAAAGCCTCTGGCGCAAGTACCAGCGGCTACAGGCAGCCGCTGCTACCGTCTCTGCACCTGTCCCTGACGGCAACTAGGCCTTCTTGGGCTTCTTGTTTGGGGTTTTCTTCTTGACCGGCTTTCCACCGGCTTTGGCGGGTGCGATTGCCGTGAAATATGCGGGCTTCTTGGGTCTGTTGAGCACTGGCTTTTCAGGGCTTTCAACGGAAGGGCTCTCCATTTTCGGTGGCGGAATGTAGGTCGAAACCTTGCTGTTTTCCTGCTTCAGCCGGTCCTGCTCCAGTACGGCAGCGCTTTTCGCATCCCGTATGGTGACCGCGTCGGCCTGTGCCTTCTGTGACGGAGTGCGGGTGTCTTCCGCTTGCACCAGCTTGCCGCCCGCGCAGGGCTGCTGGCTGTAGCTGTCGCCGCACCGGTAGACGCCCTGAGCCTGAGCGCCTGACACGGCGAGTATCGCCATGGCGGCGAGCAGGGGTGAAAAGTTCTGCATCCGCTCCTCCTTCTTGTGATCAAACACCTTCTGGCCGCGGCGGCTTGGGCCGCGGAGGCTTGCTGGTATGAACCAGCGAGGTGGCTTTCTCCATCTCGCCCGCGAGCATCGCCGGGACCGCCTTCAGTGTGCGTGCCATGCACTCCTCGATGGCGTCACGTTGCTCCGGGGCGGGCTTCTTGAGAACCCAGTTGACCACTTCCGCCTTGACTCCCGGATGGCCGATGCCGAGACGCAGACGCCAGTAGTCGCCCGTGCCCAACTGGGCATGAATGTCCCGCAGGCCGTTGTGGCCCGCATGGCTGCCGCCGAACTTGAGCTTCGCCTGGCCGGGAACGACGTCGAGTTCGTCGTGGATGACCAGGATTTCCTCGGGCAGGATCTTGAAGAACCTGGCCAGCGAAGCGACCGATTTGCCCGACAGGTTCATGAATGTCTGCGGCTCCAGGAGCCAGAAGGTGTGACCTTGCGCGGTGGTGCGTGCGACAAGGCCATGGTAGCCCCTGTCTGGCTGGAGGGAGAGCCTGAGCTCCCGCGCAAGCGCGTCGACCCACCAGAAGCCGGCGTTGTGCCGGGTGGCTTCATATTCCTGGCCGGGATTTCCAAGGCCGACGAACAGTTTGATCATGACGCGCGATTATCTGTGCTGAAAACAAGAACGGCCCGCATGAGCGGGCCGTCTACAGCAGTCGGCGGGAGCTACTGCTCCCGGACGCTTACTTCTTGGCGGGAGCCTTGGCAGCCGGGGCAGCCTTTGCGTCGCCTGCCTTGGCAGCCGGGGCGGCCTTGGCGTCAGCTGCCGGGGCAGCTGCTGCAGCAGGTTCGGCTTCCTCGGCCACCGTTGCCACTACGGAAACCAGAACCGGGTTCGGTTTGCCGCGAGTCACCGCAGTCACGCCCTTGGGCAGCTTGATATCGTTCAGGTGCAGCGAGGTGCCCTTCTTCAGGCCGGACAGATCGACTTCAATGAACTCAGGCAGGTCGCCTGGCAGGCAGGAGATGTCCAGTTCAGACATCACGTGGTTGACCACGCAGTGCTCGAATTTGACGGCCTGCGATTCTTCGGCGTTGACGTAGTGCAGCGGCGCCTTCATGTGCAGCTTGGTCTTGGCATCCACGCGCTGGAAATCAACGTGCTGCACCAGCTGCTTGTACGGGTGCATCTGCACGTCGCGCAGCAGGACCTTGGCTTCCTTGCCGCCCAGTTCCATGTCGAGAATGGTCGAATGGAAAGCTTCCTTCTTCAGGGCGTGCCATAGCGCGTTGTGATCGAGTTCGATCAGTTGCGGCTGGCCTTCGCCTCCGTAAACGATGCCCGGGGTCTTGCCCGTATTGCGGAGACGGCGGCTCGCACCCGTACCCTGCTTTGCGCGCTCAAAAGCGACGAATTTCATAACTGACTCCTGGAAAGAGCCCACCGCGACCAGTGTGGCTCCGTTGCAACAAAGGGCCTCTCTCAAGGCCCGGCTTCATGTCCTCAGAACAGGTTGTCCTGGTCTGAGAACAAACTCATCACCGACTCGCCCTTGGCAATGCGCTGGATCGTCTCGGCGATTAGCGGCGCCACGGACAACTGGCGGATCTTCTGGCACCCCGTCGCTGCCTGCGACAGCGGGATCGTGTTGGTCACCACCACTTCATCGAGCGCGCTGCCCTTGGCAATGCGCTCGATGGCGGGACCGGAAAAAATTGCGTGCGTGCAATACGCATAGACCTTCTTGGCGCCGCGCTCTTTCAGCACTTCAGCTGCTTTGACCAGCGTGCCGGCGGTATCGATCATGTCGTCCATGATCACGCAGTTGCGGCCGTCAATTTCGCCGATCACGTGCATGACCTCGCTCACATTCGCTCTCGGACGGCGCTTGTCGATAATCGCCAGGTCGCAGCCCAGCTGTTTGGCCAGTGCACGCGCGCGGACCACGCCGCCAACGTCGGGCGAAACGACGATCAGGTCTTCGTAATTCTTCTGGCGCAGATCGCCCAGCAGCACCGGTGACGCGTAGATGTTGTCAACCGGTATGTCGAAAAAGCCCTGGATCTGGTCAGCATGCAGGTCCATTGTCAAAACACGGGCCACCCCCACTGTTTCCAGCAAGTTGGCGACTACCTTGGCCGAAATCGGCACCCGGCTGGACCGCGGGCGGCGGTCCTGCCTTGCGTATCCAAAATAGGGAATCACGGCGCTGATCCGCTCGGCCGAGGCGCGCTTGAGCGCATCGACCATGATCAGCAGCTCCATCAGGTTTTCGTTCGTCGGCGCACAGGTCGACTGCACAACGAATACGTCGCGCGCCCGCACGTTCTGGTTGATCTCGACGGTGACCTCACCGTCGGAAAACCTTCCCACATTGGCCGCGCCAAGGGAAATGCCCAAATGTTGCGCGATGTCGACAGCCATGCCCGGATTGGCATTGCCTGTAAACACCATGAAATCGGTATGGTTAGCGGCCTGCATCTGCGTTCCAGCGATCGTGTAGCGTTGTTGCCTGTACGTAAGGACGTATTTGGCAGGGGAAGAAGGATTCGAACCTTCGCATGCTGGAATCAAAATCCAGTGCCTTAACCAACTTGGCGACTCCCCTACACGGGTCCGCCCCTGCAATCAGGGACAAACCGATCAAACGTCGCTGGGTGCCCACCCCACCAGGGGATGAACCTCCAAATTGCTGCATTGCCGAACCTGCCAGCCTGCCGGAGCAGCCTGCAAAAGTCGCGACTCACGCGGCAACCGCGCAAACACCGCACTTCCAGAGCCGGTCATCCGTCCATCGAGACCCTGCTGGCCAAGCCAATCCAAGGATCGGCTCACTGCAGGGCAAAGCCTCTGGGCGACCGGCTGCAAGTCGTTATGGCCAAAACCATACGGGTTTGCAGCAAAGCCTGAAATTATAGCAGTTTCGCTGTCGCGTTTCATCCCGGCATCGCCAAAGATGCGCGCCGTATCCAGCCCATCGGCGGGCTTGACCACGATAAACCGCGCCGGAGGCAGCATGACCGGCGTTATTTTTTCCCCTATGCCCTCGACCCACGCGTTGCGGCCCCGCAGGAAAAAGGGGACGTCGGCGCCCAGTCCGACGCCGATCGCGCAAAGTTGCTCCAGCGATAAATTGAGTCCCCAGAGGCGATTGAGCGCGAGCAGGCATGACGCTGCATCCGAAGAGCCTCCTCCCATGCCGGCTTGAGAGGGGAGCCGCTTATCCACGGTCACGTGGGCACCAAGCTGGCATGAGCCTGCCGACTGCAAGGCCCGCGCGGCCCTGACGATCAGGTCATTGGGCGGCAATTGCACGGAAAGGTCATGGCGGGTGATGAGCCCGTCCTTGCGCAATTCGAAGTTCAGGGAGTCATGCCAGTCAAGGAGCATGAAGGCGGACTGGATCAGGTGATAGCCGTCAGCTCGGCGTCCTGTGACATGAAGAAACAGGTTGAGCTTGGCGGGGGCAGGGACGTCGTACAGCGCTTGCATGCTTGCAGCCCGCTATCTGTCGAGCACAATACGCAGTTCTGCGGCAGGCGCCGCCCGTCTTGCAACGAGGCGGCCCGCACGCAATCCGGAGAGGTCGGGAGCCCATCCGCCCGCAGCGAGCGGTGTTCCGGCGAGCCAGGCAAACAACGCCGTGACCGGAAGGGGCGTTCCCGTCGCGCGCCCGGCCAGCGTCTCAAGGGAGTCGAAGCGGGTGCTCTTGCTGCCTGAACTCAGCGTCGCTGCGCCCGGCTCCCAGCACAGCTGAGCCAGCAATCCCCCCATGGGGCCAAACAGCGAAAGCTGCCCGGCGCGCCCGTCTCCGGCCAGTTCGAAAGCGGCCGAAAAGGAATGCTCTTGATCCGCTTCGACCTGGAGTGACAGGCGACCGCTCCAATGGGCACCTGTCGATTCATCGGCGCGACTCGCCAGGGGCGGGCTCCCGCACCCGGCCAATGCCACAAGAGTCAGCGTCAGAAGAAGGCGACGCAATTGTGCGGCGGCCCTCACGGCCTCACGCGCAGGCGCTTGAGCGTCTCCTGGAGGGTCTCGTTCTCTGCATTCAGCAGCAGTCCTTCCTTCCAGATGGTTTGCGCGCGATCGCGCTGGCCCATACTCCAAAGCACCTCGCCAAGGTGCGCTGCGATCTCCGCGTCTGGCCGGCTCTTGAACGCAGCATCCAGAATGCGAAGCGCTTCCGGCTTGTTGCCCATGCGGAATTCGACCCAGCCGAGGCTGTCGCTGATGAAGGGGTCACCCGGCGCTATTTCCAGTGCCTTCTGGACGAGCTGCCTTGCTTCAGGCAACCGGATGTTCCGCTCGGCAAAGGAGTAGCCGAGCGCGTTGTAGGCATGGTGATAGTCGGGCTTGAGCCCGATGACCTGGCGAAGCAGCCGCTCCATTTCGCCCAGGTCGCCCATCTTCTCGGCCAGCATCGCCTGGTCATAAAGGATGTCGGTATCCTTGGGGTCGCGCGCCGCGGCACTGGAGAGCAGCTCATAGGCAGGCTTGAACTGCTTGTTTTCACGCAGCAATTGCACTTCCGCCATGAGCTTCATCCGCGCATCGGCGGGTGTGCGCTCGGGCAGGCCGCGCAGCAGTTTGCGAGCATCTTCCAGGCGACCCTGGCGTGCCAGTATGGAGGCGCGGCGGTTCTGCGCCGATACCAGGTCCTGTGAGTTTTCGATGCGATCGAGCCAGGCGCCGGCAGCTTCATAGTCCTTGCGCTTCTCCGCTATCTGCGACAGCGCCAGGTAGGCCTGCGCCATGCCGCGATTGCGCTCTTCAGCCGTGCGCTGCGACTGGGCCAGCTCGATGTAGCGCTTGAGGGAAGCTTCGGCCGCGGCATTCTGGTTGTCCTGTGCCTGGAGGGTGCCTTGTACAAGCCATGCTTCGGCGAAGTCCGGCTTCTCCGCCGTCACCACCTTGAGCTGCTCCGAAGCCTCGGCATACCTTTGGGTATCAAGCAATGCCCGTGCGTATCCCATGCGAAGTTCTGGCAGCGGCTTGCCTTCCATGTACCTGCGAACCAGTGCTTCCGCCTGTGGCGTCTTGGGGTCCATCAATTCCAGTGCCAGCAGCGCGGGTGCCTCCGACCGGGGGTTGATGGCCTGGGCCCGTCGCGCCCCGTCCAGCGCGCCCGTTGTATCCCCTGCCGCCAGGCGCATGCGCCCGATGGCCGTCCAGGCAGCAGCGCCAAGGGCCGGCTGCGATGCGACTTCGGTTAGCGCCT
>CALRME020000127.1:0-7529 GCA_943369045.1 Sphingobacterium thalpophilum | reverse complement strand
TCAACGCAGCGCCGGTGCGGGCGTTCTTTGGTGTGGCTTCGGGCTCCGATCTGTGGTTCGGCATCCTGCCAATTTCAGCCGGTGCTTTCGGCGTGCCTCTGGGCTTCTTCGTGGCCTGGCTGGTCAGCCTGGCTACACACCGCAGCCGCGACAACCCTGGCTGAATGCCTCCCAGGGCCCTCACCCTAGGGATTGCCCTATAGGGGCTTGCACTGATTTGGCCGCCCCCGGCGCCCCCGCGGCGCTGGATGTCAGCTTCACGTCAGACGCTGTCCAAACACTGGCCCGGCACAGCAACAACACAGGAGACATCATGGCAACAGCGACAGCGAAAGCCTCGAGTGCACCGATGACCAAGGAGGAGAAAAAGGTCATTTTTGCCTCCTCGCTCGGCACCGTTTTCGAGTGGTATGACTTCTACCTCTACGGCTCGCTCGCGGCGATCATCGCGCGGCAGTTCTTCTCGGGGCTGGATCCGACATCGGCTTACATTTTTGCGCTGCTGGCCTTTGCGGCCGGCTTCCTGGTGCGTCCATTCGGTGCGATCTTCTTCGGCCGCCTGGGCGACATGATCGGTCGCAAGTACACGTTCCTTGTGACCATCCTGATCATGGGCGCATCGACCTTCATCGTGGGCCTGCTGCCGAGCTATGCCTCGATCGGCATGGCTGCGCCGGTAATCCTGATTGCGCTTCGCATGCTGCAGGGCCTGGCCCTGGGCGGTGAATACGGCGGCGCCGCGACCTATGTGGCCGAACACGCGCCCATGGGCAAGCGGGGCGCCTACACCTCGTGGATCCAGACCACGGCAACGCTGGGCCTGTTCCTGTCGCTGCTGGTGATCCTGGGTGTGCGCAACACCCTGGGTGAGAAGGACTTCGGTGACTGGGGCTGGCGCATCCCTTTCCTGCTGTCCATCGTGCTGCTGGGCATCTCGGTGTGGATCCGCCTGAGCCTGAACGAGTCGCCGGCTTTCCAGAAGATGAAGTCCGAAGGCAAGACCTCCAAGTCGCCGCTAACCGAATCCTTCGGCGAGTGGAAGAACCTGAAGATCGTGATCCTCGCGCTGCTGGGCCTTACGGCCGGCCAGGCCGTGGTCTGGTACACGGGGCAGTTCTACGCTCTGTTCTTCATGACCACCATCGCCAAGGTGGACATCACCACGGCCAACCTGATGATCGCAGCGTCACTGCTGATCGGCACGCCGTTCTTCATCCTGTTCGGTTCGCTGTCGGACAAGATTGGCCGCAAGCCCATCATCATGGCCGGTTGCCTGATCGCGGCGCTGACGTACTTTACGGTGTTCCCGATGCTGCTCAAGTATGCCAACCCGGCCCTGCTCGAGGCGCAGCAGAAGACCAAGGTGACGATCACCGCTGACCAGAAGGAGTGCTCGTTCCAGGGCAGCCCGATCGCCCGCGACATCGACTTCCGCACCTCGTGCGACATTGCCAAGCGCGCCCTGACCCAGTCGTACATCCCATATGAAAACAAGGCAGGTCCGGCCGGCGCACCTGCGACGGTCAGCATTGGCGACAAGGTCATCACGGCTCCCGCTGCGACGCTGAACGATCAGAAGAACGGTTTTTCGGCTGACAGCGCCAAGGCCATCGGTGCTTTCCGCAAGGACCTGACCGATAGCTCGAAGGCAGCCAACCTGACCATTGCGGCCGACCCGGCCAAGATGAACAAGGGCATGGTGCTGCTGATACTGGTGTTCCTGGTGGTGCTGGTGACCATGGTGTACGGCCCGATCGCGGCGATGCTGGTGGAGCTTTTCCCAACGCGCATCCGCTACACCTCGATGAGCCTTCCGTACCACATCGGCAATGGCTGGTTTGGGGGCCTGCTTCCGACCACGGCATTCGCCATGGTCGCGGCTACAGGCGACATCTACTATGGGCTCTGGTACCCCGTAATCGTTGCCGCCGGTACCTTCGTCATCGGCATGATCTTCGTCCGCGAAACCAAGGACGTGGACATTTACGCCCGCGATTGAAGCTGCGCGCAGCCCGGCAGTCCGGGCTCCCCACACCAATGCCCGCCCTGTGCGGGCATTTTTTCGTCCATTTCTGTATGGATAAACCCCAATTCAAATGAGGTGGAGCGCATGTAAAGCTCCAATGAACAAAAAAACAACATCAGAGCAGTAGCGATGGACAACTGGGGCTGGGTCGGGCCCCGAGTGAGGAAATCATGGTCATTGTGAAAACCGAGGTGGGTCACCGGGTCATGAAAGACCGTTCGGTTCCGTTGACGCCGCGGCAGCGCTCGGCTTTCATCCTGTTTGACGGCAAGCGTTCGCTCGATGACGTTCTGGCGGCCACCGCGCCGATGGGCGTGGCGCGCGAGGATATCCAGCACCTGTTCGAGATGGGCCTGATCAGTGACGCCGCCCCGGCCCAGACCGCGGCCGAGGAGGCGGTGGTGGCCTCGGAGGCCCAGGCGGTCAGGGACCACAAGGAGCGCAGCCCGCAGCAGCGCTACCAGGATGCCTACCCCATAGCTACGAGGCTGACAGCGGGGCTGGGTCTGCGGGGCTTCCGGCTGAATCTGGCCGTGGAGGCGGCCGGCAACTATGAGCAGCTGGCGGAGCTGGCGCCGAAGATCCGCGAAGCGGTCGGGCCGGAAAAATACGCGCCGCTGGAAGACGCGCTGAACGACCGCTGAGAGCCAAGGAGGCCAGGCGGTCGCCGGCCCAGCCCCTTGCTGCTATAATCATGGGCTTTTCCCGATTTCCCTTGCCACACCGCCACGGCCCCAATGCCGTGGACGCAGCGGGTGGCTTTATCCTCAAGGAGAGTCCATGCGTCACTATGAAATCATTTTGCTGATTCATCCGGATCAGAGCGAACAGGTTCCGGCCATGCTGGAGCGCTACAAGGGCATGATCACTGCCGGTAATGGCAAAATCCACCGTGTGGAAGACTGGGGCCGCCGCCAGCTGGCCTACCAGATCAACAAGCTCGCCAAGGCCCACTACCTGTGCGTCAACATCGAAGCCGACCAGGCCGTCATGGCTGAGCTGGAACACGCGTTCAAGTTCAACGACGCCGTGCTGCGCCACCTGACCGTCGTCAAGAAGAAGGCCGACACCGGCCCGTCCTCGATGATGAAGACGGTCGAGCGTGAAGAGGCCCGCAAGGCCCAGCAGGCGGAGTACGCGAACAGCTGAGGCGTACCAGCCGGCAAGCAGTGAACCAGCTCATCCTGAGTGCGTGCATTTCGCAGGTCAAAGCCCTGCGGTACACACCGGCCGGAGTTCCTGCCCTTGACCTGATGCTCGAACACGAGTCAGAAGTGATGGAGGCGGGGCAGCCCAGGCAAGTGAAAGCAGGCATCAGGGCAGTGGCCCTGGGCGCAATGGCCGAGATTCTCGGCAAGCGGCCCCCAGGCAGCACAGGCAGGTTCTCGGGCTTTCTGGCCACACCGCGCAATGGCAAGTACGCCACGTTCCATATCCAAGAATTCAGTCAAGATTAATTTTCCGGAGGTCCCCAAATGGCCACGTTCAAGAAATTCAACAAAGACAAGCGCCCCAAGCGCAACACCCAGTCGCTGCTGTTCAAGCGCAAGCGCTTCTGCCGCTTCACCGTCGCCGGCGTCGAGGAAATCGACTACAAGGATGTCGACACCCTGCGTGACTTCATCGCTGAAAACGGCAAGATCATCCCGGCGCGCCTGACCGGCACCCGCGCGATCTACCAGCGCCAGCTCAACACCGCCATCAAGCGCGCGCGCTTCCTGGCCCTGGTCCCGTACAGCGACCAGCACCGCATCTAAGGAGCGACCCACATGCAAGTCATTCTGCTCGACAAGGTCGTCAACCTCGGTAACCTGGGCGAAATCGTCAAGGTCAAGGACGGCTATGCCCGTAATTTCCTGATTCCCCAAGGCCGCGCCCGCCGCGCCACGGAAGCCAACAAGGCCGAATTCGAAGCCAAGCGCGCCGAACTCGAAAAGGCTGCGGCCGCCAAGCTGGCCGAATCGCAAGCCCAGGGCGAAAAGCTCGGCGGCACCACCATCAAGCTGACCCAGAAGGCCGGCGTTGACGGCCGCCTGTTCGGCTCTGTCACCAACTTCGACATCGCCGAAGAACTGGGCAAGCAGGGCTACAAGGTTGCCAAGTCCCAGATCCGCATGCCCAACGGCCCGATCAAGGTTGTTGGCGACAGCGCCGTCAGCGTGCAACTGCACACCGACGTGGTTGTGGACATAACCGTCACGGTTTACGGCGAAACCGCGTAAGCGCTTCGCGCCACGAGGAAGCCGCCTTCGGGCGGCTTTTTCTTTTTGTGCGCAGCTTATCCCGGGTTAACCACCGTCAATCCACAGTTTTACAAAAACAATCCACAGCTTGCCCATCCCTTTTGCTATGGACGTCCGAAGAGGGGCGCCCTAGCATGTACGGCTAACGAAAGCCCCGAATGTCCGCAGTTTTGAGCCCCGTCGACGACGACTTTTCACGTGATCGCCAGATCGCGCAACTGCGCGTCCCGCCGCATTCGATCGAGGCTGAATCGAGTGTCCTGGGTGGCCTGCTACTGGACAACGGCGCCTGGGATCGTGTCGGCGACCTGCTGACCGATAGTGACTTTTACCGGTATGAGCACCGCCTGATCTACGCATCGATTGGCGGCCTGATCAATGCCACCAAGCCGGCCGATGTGATCACCGTCTACGAGCAGCTGCAGGGCCTGGGCAAGGCCGAAGAGGTGGGCGGGCTGGCCTACCTCAATTCCCTCGCCCAGTACGTGCCCAGCGCCAGCAACATCCGCCGTTACGCGGAGATCGTCCGTGAGCGCTCCATCCTGCGCAAGCTGGTCAGTGCCAGCGACGAGATCTCCACAGCCGCTTTCAACACCCAGGGCAAGACGGTCGACAAGATCCTGGACGAAGCCGAGCAGAAGATCTTCAACATCGGCGAGGAAGGCTCGCGGATGAAGCAGGGTTTCCAGGGCATGGATTCGCTGGTGGTCCAGCTGCTGGACCGTGTCCAGGAGATGGCCGACAACCCGAACGACATCACCGGCGTGCCGACCGGGTTCTATGACCTGGACCGCATGACATCGGGTTTCCAGGCCGGTGACATGATCGTGCTGGCTGCCCGGCCTTCCATGGGCAAGACGGCGCTGGCGATCAATATCGCGGAGCACGTCGCCTTGAACGAAGGCCTGCCGGTTGCGGTGTTTTCCATGGAGATGGGCGCTTCGCAGCTGGCAGTGCGTATCGTCGGTTCCATAGGCCGCATCGACCAGACCCATCTGCGGACGGGACGCCTCACCGACGACGAGTGGCCCAGGTTGACCGAGGCCATAGAGAAGTTGCGCAACGTTTCGCTGCACATTGACGAGACGCCAGGCCTGACAACCAGTGAGCTGCGTGCAAATGCCCGCCGCCTTGCCAGGCAATGCGGCAAGCTCGGCCTGATCGTGGTCGACTACCTGCAGCTGATGAGCGTGTCCAGCGGAATGGCAGATGAGAACCGCGCCACCGCAGTGGGCGAGATTTCGCGCGGCCTCAAGATGCTGGCCAAGGAACTGCAGTGTCCCGTCATTGCCCTGTCGCAGCTGTCGCGCGGCGTCGAGTCGCGCACCGACAAGCGCCCAATGATGAGCGACCTGCGTGAATCCGGCGCCATCGAGCAGGACGCGGACATCATCATGTTCATCTACCGCGACGACTATTACAACAAGGACTCCAAGGAGCCCGGCGTTGCGGAAATAATCATCAGCAAGCAGCGAAACGGCCCCACCGGGACCGTCAAGCTGGCCTTCCTCAAGCCGTTGACGAAGTTTGAATCGCTCTCGTCGGGCGGCGGCGGGGACTTCTAGAGCACTTCCGAGGCGAAGTCGGCCAGCCTCGACCGTTCGCCCCGTGCCAGCGTGATCTGGCCGCCGTGCGGCCAGCCCTTGAACTTGTCCACGGCGAATGTCAGCCCTGAGGAGCCTTCGGTGAGGTAGGGCGTGTCGATCTGGGCCAGGTTGCCCATGCAGATGATCTTGGTGCCTGGACCGGCGCGCGTGATCAGCGTCTTCATCTGCTTGGGCGTCAGGTTCTGCGCCTCGTCGATGATCACGTACTTGTTCAGGAAGGTGCGCCCACGCATGAAGTTCATGCTCTTGATCTTGATTTTGGAGCGGATGAGTTCGTTGGTAGCCGCCCGGCCCCACTCGCCGGCGCTGGTTTCGGTCTTGGCCAGTACTTCGAGGTTGTCGTCGAGGGCGCCCATCCACGGGCCCATTTTTTCCTCCTCGGTACCTGGCAGGAAGCCGATGTCTTCGCCCACGCTGACCGTGGCCCGGGTCATGATGATCTCGGTGTAGCGGCGGTCATCGAGCACCTGGGTCAGGCCGGAGGCCAGCGCCATCAGCGTCTTGCCCGTACCTGCCGTGCCGGTGAGGGTGACAAAGTCGACTTCCGGATCCATCAGCAGGTTCATGGCGAAGTTCTGCTCCCGGTTTCGCGTCGTCACGCCCCAGACGGCGTTCTTCAGGTGGCCGTAGTCCTTGAGCGTCTTGAGCACCGCCGTCTTGCCGCGGATTTCCGTGACCCGTGCGTACAGGCTCGGCTCGCCGGGCGACTCGAAGTAGACAAACTGGTTGATCAGCAGGCTGGGCACGATGGGGCCGGTTATGCGGTAGAAAGTGTGGTGGCCGCTCTGCCAGCTCTCCACAGTCTTGCCGTGCTTGGCCCAGAAGTCCGGCGGCAGGGCGAGCGCGCCGGAATAGAGCAACTCCATGTCGTCCAGCGTCTTGTCGTTCTGGTAGTCGTCGGTCGCCAGACCCAAGGCCCGCGCCTTGACGCGCATGTTGATGTCCTTGGATACCAGCACCACTTCGCGCGGCGCATGCTGCTCACGCAGAGCGTTCACCACGCCCAGTCTCTGGTTGTCGGCCTTGCCCTGGGGCAAGCTCATCGGCAGCGTGTAATTGAGCGGCTGCGTCTGGAAGAACAGGCTGCCGCCCGCTTCGCGATGGCCGGTGGTGCTGAGCTTCAGGCCGGTGGCGATGTCGGCGCCCTGCGCACCGGCCAGCGCGTCCAGCGTGCGGCTGGTCTGGCGCGCATTGCGTGCCACTTCAGTCATGCCCTTTTTGTGGCCGTCCAGTTCCTCCAGCACGATCATGGGCAGGAAAATGTCGTGTTCCTCGAATCGGAACAGGCACATCGGGTCGTGCAGCAGCACATTGGTGTCTAGTACGAACAGTTTGGATGGGCCCGACGGTCGTACCTTGCGGGGACGCGGTGCCGCTTGCGCCACGGGTGCTGCCGGTTTGCGGCGGCTGGCCGCAACTTCAGGCTTGTCCACTGCGGGTTCCACTTCTTCGCGCAGAGCCGCCGGATGCGCATCGCCGCCACCGGAGCGGGGGTCAAAGTCCAGGGCCGCCTGGGGCTTGGGCGCCAGAGGCGCCTCAGTGAATTCCGTCTCCGCTTTTCGCGATGCCTTGTGTGAGGTGCGGGCCGGGGCGTCGTAGGCTTCCGGCGAGAGCAGGGCGGCGCGCTTGGTGGGGGCGGGGGGCAGTGGCATA
>CALRME020000126.1:0-7584 GCA_943369045.1 Sphingobacterium thalpophilum | reverse complement strand
CTGCGCGCTTCCACGACAGCGCGCCCGACGGCATGCGCCGCGTGGTGGTCGCGCCGACCACGCCACCGCACTCCATGCGGCCGCAGGAGCTGCGCGAGTGCGCCGCCTTGGCGCGCAAGCTGGGCCTGCGGCTGCACTCGCACCTGTCGGAGACCGTGCACTACCACGACACCGTGCACACCCAGCACGGCATCAAGCCCATCCATTTCGCGCAAAGCATCGACTGGCTGGGCGAAGACGTTTGGTTTGCGCATCTGGTCAAGCTCGATGACGACGAGATCGCGCTGCTGGGCAGCACGCACACCGGCATCGCCCACTGCCCGCAAAGCAATGGACGCCTGGGCAGCGGCATTGCGCCGGTGCGCGCGCTGGAAGACGCGGGCGCCACCGTGTCCATCGGTGTGGACGGCGCCGCCTCGAACGAGGCCGCCGACATGATTTCCGAAACGCATGCCGCCTGGCTGATGCAGCGCGCCAAAGCCGGCGAAGCGGCCGTGGCGCTGTACCGCGGTGGCAAGGGCGAGAACGATGCGGCGGCGGCCGCGACGGTGGAAGACGTGGTGCGCTGGGGCACGGCCGGCGGCGCGAAAGTGCTCGGCCTCTCAGCCGTCGGCACTGTCGCGCCCGGCCAGGCCGCCGACCTCGCCATCTATTCCATCGACCGCGACCCCCGCTATTTCGGCCTCCACGACCCCGCCATCGGCCCCGTGGCCAGCGGAGGCGCAGCGCACCTCAAGGCGCTGTTGGTGGGTGGGCGCACGGTGGTCAAGGACGGTCTCATCGCGGGCATGGACATGGCGTCGCTGGGGCGGCAGGCTCGCGAGGCGGTGGCGAGGCTGGCGGGCTGAGCGTCGTTTCGCTGCGCAAGCCGCTCAAGCACTGTCCATGCGCCTCCCGGGCCATTTTTGGCCTGCAAGCCGCGCGGAATGTGCTTTCGGCCTTGTGGATCGCATTAGGTTAGAGGTAGTCCAGCCCCGTCGCAGCCAGCCCCACCAGGTTGATGCCCGCCTGGTTCTCCGCCGTCTGGGCAGCGGCCCAGGCCAGGCTGGCTTGCGTGTAGGTGCCGTTGTCGATCAGCCCGGTGTAGAGGCTTTTTTCGCTCGCTGTGGGCGCGCGGCCCATGACGTTCTGGAACAGGGCGGAGACCACGTTGCCGTTGGAGCGGGCGCCCCACACCTGCTGGAACACGCTGGTGGACAGCGCCAGCTCCGCCACTGCCGCGACGCTCGCGCCGCCGTCGAACAGCGCCAGGCCGGTGGTGATGTAACCGGGCAGCAGCTGTGTCTTGCCGAACACCGCGCCAATCAGCTTGGCCGTGTTGCCTGCAGCGCCGTCCATGTCGAAGGCCAGCTTGCGGTCGGCGAACTGCAGACGCTCGATGTGGGCCAGTGCCCAGGTGGGCGTGCCGCCTGTCTCGAGCAGCAGCGTGCCGGTGGACAGCGGACGCAGCGTGTAGCTGGCTGACGCCGCGGCCAACGAGAACGTGTCAGTGCCCGCGCCACCGTCCACGTAGTTGGACTGAGCCGCTGCGGCGGCTGTGATGCTGTTGTTCAGCGCCGTGAACTGGTAGAGCCCGCCGCTTCCGGTGATGGCTAGCGCTGCTGTGGTGACCACCGTTTCGGCCAACGGCGTGCCTACTGCCAGGCTCTCGCTTTGCTGCGTGTTCGCCAGCCCCGTGCGTACCAGTCCCGTGGCATCGCGCGTCACCAGCGTGGCCGATGCGCCGCTCACGTACGCGCCCTGGCCGCGCAGGTCCAGGTAGGTGGTGTCGGCCCGCGCGGCGCCGCCGCTGATGGTCCAGCCAAACGACAGCAGTGACGCATCGGGCACCGTGGCGCGCGCAATTCCGGGGAGGGGCTGCGACAGTTGCAGGTAGTCGCCGATGGTGGCGTAGTAGGCGAGCACGAAGGCTTCTTTTTCGGGCGCGCTGAAGGCGGTGCCCAGATGGTTCATCTTGGAATCAAAAGTCGCACGCCAGATGCCGGTGCTGCGGTAGTAGCCGCCTTCGTAAACGCCCACAGTGCCCAGGCTGTCGCGAAAACCCAGCCAGGCGCTCCACGGGAGCACGCTCTGGTTGGAGGTGAGGTGCACGCTGCTCAAGCCCGTGACCGGGTACAGCGGCGCCGTGGCGGTGTCCACGTACTCGTCTTCCAGGCTTGCGAAACTGTGGCCGATCTCGTGCAGCAGGATCTCCGACGACGAGCGGTTGCCGGTGGTGGCCCAGACCACCTGGCCACCCGAACCGCCGTAGATGGTGGAGTTGACCAGCACCACCGTCATCTCGTGCGCGTTGGTGGCGAACGACTGCGCCACTGCCACGTTCACAGCCGCGGAATCGCCGTAGACCAGCCGCCCGTCGCCGTTGCGCTGGCCGCCGCCGAAGGCCGTGTTGACCTGCGTGCCGCTGTTGAGGTCCATGCCCGATTGCGCCGAGGCCACGAACAGCGCGCTGGCGTTGAAGTAGCTGCGGTAGTTGGAGAAGGGCGAGTTCAGCGCCGCGTTGCTGGTGCCCAGCATCGCATCGACAAAGGCGTTGGCGTCGGTGATGAACTTGTCGCGCTCGGACGCCTGGTAGCCCTCGGCGACGAAGACGATGTCCACTCGCTGCGCGCTCGCGCCTGTACTCAGCAGCGGGATGACGTCGGCCATGGGTCGCCCTAGCGGCGTGCGCGGGCCAGGTACTGACCGGCGAAGTCCACGTACCAGGGAAGGCAGGCGGGGTTGGCCATGGCGTCGCGGTTGACCACCTTGTCCAGTGGCTGGCCCAGCAACAGCTTCTTGATCGGCAGCTCCTGTTTCTTGCCCGAGAGCGTGCGCGGGATTTCGGCGACCTGGAAGATGTCGTTGGGCACGAAGCGCGGCGACAACGCGGTCTTGATCGAGTCATTGATCTTCGCGCGCATGGCGGTGTTCAGCGCGATCCCCGGGCGCAGCACCACGAACAGCGGCATGTAGCTTTCGCGGCCCAGGTATTCCAGGTCGACCACCATGGAGTCCAGCACCTCGGGCAACGCTTCCACGGCGCTGTAGAGCTCGCTGGTGCCCATGCGCAGGCCGTAGCGGTTGATGGTGGCGTCGCTGCGGCCGTAGATGATGCAGCTGCCGGACGGCGTCACCTTCAGCCAGTCGCCATGGCGCCAGACGTTGGGGTACATGTCGAAGTAGCTCGAGAGGTAGCGCTTGTTGTCCTCGTCCCCGAGGAAGTACAGCGGCATCGACGGCATCGGCTTCGTGCACACCAGTTCGCCGACCTGGTCGATCACTGGCTCGCCTTGCTCGTTCCATGACTCGACGGCGCAGCCCAGCAGCCGGCACTGCATTTCGCCCGGCACGGAGGGCAACTCGCGGTTGCCACCGATGAAGGCGCCGGCGAAATCAGTCCCCCCTGAGATGTTGCACCACCAGATATCCGGGATGCCCAGGCTTTCAAATTGCCGCGTGCCCCAGTTCTGCACCTCCGGCGAGAGCGGCGAACCGGTGGTGCCCAAAGCCCGCACGGTTTTCAGCCCCGGGAACTGCGACAGCTCCACCCCGGCTTTCATGCAGTTGGTGAAGAAGGCGGCACCGGCGCCGAAGAAGGTGATGCCCAGGTCGGCCGCGAAGCGCCACAGCACGGTCCAGTCGGGCCTGTCTTTGGCGCCGCCGGGGTTGCCGTCGTAGATGCAGCAGGTGGTGCCCATGAGCAGGCCCGACAGCTGGCAGTTCCACATGACCCAGCCGGTGGAGCTGTACCAGTGGAAGCGCTCGCCCAGGCTGTTGGCCTCGTAGCTGCAGCCGATGTCGTTGTGCAGGCCCATCAGCGCCATGTGCACGATGACACTGCCGCCGTGGCCGTGCACGATGGGCTTGGGCAGGCCGGTGGTGCCGCTGGAATAGACGATCCACAGCGGGTGGTCGAACGGCAGCCACAGGGGCTCGAATGCCTCAACCTGGGCGTCGTCGCGCGCGGTGGCGTCGGTGAACTTGGTTGCATCCACGACCGCTTCGGTGCCGCCCAGGTTGTCATGCAGCAGCACGTGCGTCACCGTAGGCAGGGCGGCGCGAAGCTCGGCAATCACGCCCGTGCGGTCGAAGTCGCGCCCGCCATAAGTAACGCCATCGCAGGCGATCAGGATCCTGGGCTCGATCTGCCTGAACCGGTCGAGCACGGCGTTGGTGCCCATGTCGGGCGCGCACAGGCTCCAGACGCCGCCCAGGCTCACCACCGCCAGGAAGGCGATCATGGCCTCCGGGATATTTGGCATGTAGGCGGCTACGCGATCGCCCGGCTCCAGCCCCTGGGCTTTCAGGTGCAGCGCCAGGGATGCGGCCTGGCGCCGCAGTTCGCGCCAGGACAATTCGTGCTGCACGCCCTTTTCGTTGTGGCTGATGATGGCGGCGAGGCCGGCGGCCTCGGCCTTGTCCACATGGCGGAACACCTGCTGCGCGTAGTTGAATTGCGCACCGGTGAACCACTGTGCGCCCGGCATCTTCGGCTCGGCCAGAACTGACGTGTGCTGAGTCGGCGACTGCAGCTGGTAGTAGTCCCACAGGCTTTGCCAGAAGGCGGGCAGGTCGTCGACCGACCATTGCCACAGGGCATCGTACGAGTCGAAAGACAGGCCGCGGGTTTCGCGCAACCAGGCCTGGTAGAGGCGGATTTGCGGAATTCGGGCGTCGGGGGAAGTTGGCGCAGCGCTCATGCGTTCAAGCGTAGCAGGCGCCGTGCCGCGCCATCAGGCGGAAACCCCCAAGCCCGCAAGCGGCGGCGCACTCAGGCCGGCGTCATCTGCGCCGGGTCGTAGAAGAAGGTTTCCTGCGCGATGCGCTCGCCCTCCCAACGCTGGTACGCCAGTTCCTCGATGCGCGACTTCTTGCCGTCTTTCCAGGTGAACTCGAAGATCCAGCGGATCACCACGTGGTCGCCGTTTGCAAACACCGGCGGCACGCAGGTGGTGATGACCGATTCCGCCCGGTCCAGCACGGCCTGCTCGCGCGCCACCAGCGCGTCGCGGCCGCCCGAGCGCGGCGGCGCCATGTTCTCCTGCATGGTCGCGTTCCCGGTATAGAACTCGGCAATCGCGTCGGCGTGCGCGCCAGAGACCACGCGGTCAATGAAGCGGTTGAGGGTCTGTTCAGAAGGCATGCGGGTCTCCATGAATGGCTCGTTTGTAATTTCGCACAGTCGTGCTAATATACACCGCATGGACGCCAAAACCCAGAAAAGCGAACTCACCCGCACCGCCATCGTCGGCGCGGGGATTGACCTCGCCTCTGCGCAAGGACTGGAGGCGATCACCCTGCAGGCCGTGGCTGACCGGGTGGGTATTTCAAAGAGCGGCGTGTTCTCACGGGTCGGCTCGCGCGAGGCCTTGCAGAACGCCGTGATCGAGGAGTTTGGCCGCCGCTTCCTGGCCGAAGTATTCGTGCCTTCCATGCAGGCCGCCAAGGGCCTGCCGCGGCTCGACAGCATCGTGCAGCGCTGGATCGTGCGCACCCGCGACGTGGAAGCGCACACCGGCTGCATCTACAGCGCAGGCGCCTTCGAGCTGGACGACCGTGAAGGGCCGCTGCGCGACAACCTGCTCGCTGAGGTGACTCGCTGGCGCACCGCCTTGCGCCGCACCGTGCTCCAGGCCATCGAGGCCGGGCACCTGCAGGCCGACACGGACGCCGACCAGGTGGTCAGCGAGATCAATTCACTGATCCTGGGCCTGCTGCACGACGCGCGCTTCCTGCGCGAGCCGCGCGCGGCCGAACGGGCGCAGGCCACCTGGCAGCGCCTGATCACCAGCTACAAGAAATGAGATCCGGAGACATGTTGTTGACCGTCACTGTTTGACCGTATTTCGCACGATTGTGCGAAGAAAGGAACTGGCCATGCTCATCGTTTTCATCCTCGCCTCCCTCTACGGGGTCTGGCGCATAACCCACGCCGCCATTGACTCGCTGCGCGACCTGCCGCACCGCAACGAAGACATGGTCTTTTTCTGAAATAGGGGACTGCCCATGACCCGCACCGCATTCGAAGCCACCTCGGCCTTCTACCAGGCCAGCCCCGGCATCCGCCTGTTCCGGCTGGCGCTGTCGGCATCGCAACGCGTCTGGCCTTCGCTGGCCGTGCGCGCCGCTTGCCGCCTGTTCCTCACGCCGCTGCCGCCCAAGTGGCTGCACCGCGGCAAGAGCTGGGATGCGTCGTGGCGCATCGAAGCCTGGCCCTTTGAGAACGCCAGCCTCACGCTGTACACGCAACCCACAGCGCCGCACGGTCCCGTCGCGCTGCTGGTGCACGGCTGGGGCGGCCACGCCGGCCAGATGCTGACGCTGGCGCAGACGCTGGCCGCGCAGGGCCTGCGCCCCGTAATCCTGGAGCTGCCGGGCCACGGCCGCAGCAAGGGCTCGGAAAGCACGCTGCCGCAGTTCACACGCGCCATCGACTACGTGACGGCGCGGCTGCGCCAGCAGGGCCACAGCATCCGCGTCCTGGTCGCGCATTCGCTGGGCGCGAGCGCTGCGGCCTATGTAACGGCGCGCGGCCTGCCGGTCGAACGGCTGGTGCTGCTGGCGCCGCCCGCCTCACCGCCTGAATACACGCGCCTGTTCGCCCATGTGTTCGGCCTGTCGGAAGCCACACGAGCAGCCATGCAAAAGCGGATCGAGGCGCGCGAAGGCATCCTGATGCCGCAGTTCGAACCCGACGCCGTGGGGCCGCACATCCGCGTGCCCACCCTGGTGGTGCACGACAGGGACGACAGCATCAACCGCTTCGCCGACGGCCAGGCCTGGGCCCACGCCGTGCGCGGCGCCGGGCTCGTCGCCACCGATGGCCTGGGCCACCGCAAGGTGCTCAAGGATGCGCTGGTGCTGGGCAAGGTGACGCTGTTTGCAATGGACTCGTAGCTCAGCTTTGGCGCTTTGTAGGAAGCCAGCTACCAGACTGGTCTGCATCAGCCTACGTCTTGTTTCTCATGTTGCCTGCTTGGGCTTGCGTGCATCACGCATAGCGTGTGCCTAGCTGGACGCATCCCGTGACCAGCGCACAACAGCACAACCGAAGGGAGCCGACATGGCACTCACCACACAAGAACGCACCAACCTGCTCAAACTCACGGTCGCCATGTTCAATGCGACGCCCGGCGCCACTTACCTTGCCGAGCTTGGCAACATCTACGAAGCCAACGGCCGCAACCTGGCGCGCCTGGCCAGCGACCTGTCCGGCACAGGCGCCTACAAGGGACTCAACCCGGACAGCCAGAACGCGCTGACCTTCGCTGCGGCGTTCCTCACGCCGTTCGGCTTGCAAGCCAATGCAGAGGCCCTGTCTTTCGTCACTTCCCGCTATGCCGCCGGCGCCACCAAGGGCACCATCGCCTATGAAGCCGCCGTTGCGCTCGATGGCAGCACCGCTCCCGCCTTCGCGGCAGCAAAGGCCATCCTGGTGAACAAGACCACGGTCTCCGAAGCGTACGCGAACACCCTGGCCATCGGCGGCAGCTACCTGCCCGTGCTGCAGCAAGCCATTGCCTCCGTGACGTCGGACCCCGCTACCGTGAACCCGGCCATCGCCGCGTTCACCACCGTGTCGGTCAACCTCTCGGCCGCAAG
>CALRME020000125.1:0-7634 GCA_943369045.1 Sphingobacterium thalpophilum | reverse complement strand
TTCACCCACCAGCACGAACTGGCCACCGCCGGGCGTGACGCCGTGGCGCTGAACGAGCGCCTTGGCATGCTGGCGCACGAACTGCGCAACCACCTGGGCACGGCCGTGCTGGCTGTCAGCGCGATGCGCACGGGTAACGTTGGCCTGTCGGGCGCCACCGGCGCCGTGCTCGACCGCAGCCTGGCGTCGCTGCGCCATTTGATCGACCGCTCCCTGGCCGACGTGCGTGTCACTGCCGGCATGCCGGTGCGCACGCAGCGCATCGTGGTGGCCGACTTCATCTCGGCGCTCAAGCCTTCAGCCTTGCTGGAGGCGCGGGCGCGGGGCTGCGTTTTCTCGGCGGTGGTGGCCGAAAGTGTGCTGGCAGTCGATGCCGACAGCGACATGCTGACGGCGGCGGTGGGCAACCTGCTGCAGAACGCCTTCAAGTTCACCCGGCCGGGCACCCAGGTCATCTTGCGCGCCTACTCCCAGGGAGAGCGTGTGCACATCGACGTGCAGGACCATTGCGGCGGCCTCAAGGAAGGCGATGCGCAGGTGATGTTCCAGCCCTTCAAGCAGGTAGGCACCGACAAGACCGGCATGGGCCGGGCCTGTCGATCTGCAAGCGCGGCGTGGAGGCCAATGGCGGCGCGCTCAGCGTCACCAATACGCCGGGTTCGGGTTGCGTGTTCAGTATTGACTTGCCCAAAGCGAGCGCGCCGTAGCCACAAGCAGTATTGGCGCGCCTTCCGGGCCGAAAAGGGGCTGTAGCCCAATATCCATGCGCTTAAGCGCCTACGAGCCTGCGGAAGTGGCTTTCCATGCGCCGGGCATCAGGCACTAGCCCGGTGAAGAGCTGGAACGCCCCTACAGCCTGGCCGACGGCCATGGTGCCGCCGTCCACCACCGCGCAGCCCTGGGCGCGCGCCGTGCGCAGCAGCTCGGTTTCTAGCGGGAAGTAGACCACCTCGGCCACCCACAGCGGTGGGCGCAGCAGGACGGCGGGCACCGCCATCCCCGGCAGCTTGGCCATGCCGGTGGGCGTGGCGTGGATCAGGCCCGTGCCGCCATCGAGTGCGGCGGCAATGTCATGGGTCGACGTGATTTCGGCCTGCGGGTAGTGGGAAGCCAGGCTGCCGGCCAGCGCCTGCGCGCGGCCTGCGTCCGAGTCCACGATGCGCAACTGCGGCGCGCCCAGCCGCAGGACGGCGTGGGCAATGGCCGAGCCCGCACCGCCGGCGCCCAGCAGCACCGGGCAGCGCAGGTCGGCATCGGGCAGGGCGCGCGTGAAGCCCCAGCGCCAGCCTGAGCCGTCGGTGTTGTGGCCGGTCAGGCGCCCGTTGTCGATGACCACGGTGTTGACCGCGCCCATGGCCTGCGCCTCGTCGGAGAGGGCGTCCAGCAGCGGGATCACCGCCTGTTTGCACGGGTAGGTGATGTTCAGGCCGCGAAAGCCCATGGTGCGCGCGGCCTGGAGCAGGCGCGGCAGGTCCGCGGCACTCGCGCCCGTGGCGTCCAGGTCGATCAGCTGGTAGTGCAGCCGCAGGCCGTGGTGCGCGGCTTCCTCCTCGTGCATCGCCGGCGACAGCGAAGCCTGGATGCCGGCGCCTATCAGCCCGACCAGTACCTTGGTGGCCTTCGTCGCCGTCATCCTCGCGCTACTTGCGGACCTTGGCCAGCTCGGCCATCAGGTCGCGTACGGTGGTGTCTCCGACGGTGGATGCGTACTTGTCGATCACCGGCTTCATCTTCTCGCGCAGCTTGGCCACTTCGGCCGGCGGCAGCTCTGTGACCTGCATGCCGGCCTTTTTGAGCTGGTCGAGCTGGCCCGCGTTCTGCTCGCGCGAGACCTGGCGCTGGTAGCGGCCGGCCTCGATGGCCGCGTCCTGCAGCAGCTGCTTTTCGGGCGCGCCCAGCGTGTCCCAGAAGCGCTTGCTGACGATGACCGACTGCGGGTTGTACTGGTGGTTGGTCAGCGCCAGGTGCTTTTGCACTTCGGCGAACTTGTTGGCCAGGATCACGCTGACGGGGTTCTCCTGCCCGTCCACGGCCCGGGTCTCCATGGCGGCGAACAGCTCGGTGAAGGCCAGCGGCGTCGGGTTGGCGTCCAGCGCCTTGACCCAGTCGATGTTGATCGGGTTGGGGATGACGCGCAGCTTCAGGCCGGCAATGTCCTCGACCTTGTTGATCGGGCGGCGGCTGTTGGTCAGGCTGCGGAAACCCAGTTCCCAGTACGACAGTCCGACGATGCCCCTGTCGGCCAGTTTGGCGTGCAGGCCCTTGCCGAAGGGCCCGTCGACCACCGCGTCGGCTTCCTGCGGCGTCGCGAACAGGAAGGGGAAGTCGTAAATCGCGAATTCCTTGACCTGCGCGGCCAGGATGCCGGAATTGAGCACCGTCATTTCCACTGTGCCGCCCTGGATGGCCGAGACGGTCTGTGCGTCGCTGCCCAGCACGCCGCCGGGGAACAGGTTGACCTTGATCTTGCCGCCCGACTTGGCGGCGACGATCTCGGCGAAGCGCTCGGCGCCCATCACGGCCGGGTGGCCCTTGGGGTTTTGCAGCGCGAGCTTGATGGTGCGTTCCTGGGCGACCGATGCGCCGAAAGCGGCCATCGCCACGGCAGCCACCAGCGTCTTGATGAAGAGGCGTTTCATGTCTTGTCTCCGGTTGTTTTGGGGGAAGCGGAGCCGATTATGTACCAACTGGTTCATTTGGCGGCCGGGGCATCCCGGCAGGGCCGGAGGATCACTTTTTGACGAAGCGGACCACCATTTCCACGATGCTGTTGCGGCGGGCCGTGATGGCACGCGGCGTTTCCAGGTCGCGCTTGAAGATGAGGGCGAAGGTGTGGCGGTTGGCCACGTTGAAGAAGGACAGGGCGCTGATGGACATGTGCAGGTCCACCGCATCGATGCCTGCGCGGAATACGCCCTGCTTTACACCGCGCCTGTAGACCTCGTGCACTGCGTCGATGGCCGGCAGGTTGAGCTTGTGTATGGCCTTGCTCTGCGCCAGGAACTCGCCCCTGTGGATGTTCTCGTTCATCACCAGGCGGATGAAGTCGGGGTTGGCCCGCTGGTAGTCCACGGTGAATGCGACCAGCTTGCGCAGCGCCGCTTCGGGTTCAAGGTCTTCCAGGTGCAGGGCCGCCTCGATGCTGCGGATGCGGCGGTAGGCGTCTTCGAGCACGGCAAGGTAGAGCGCTTCCTTGCTGCCGAAGTAGTAATAGATCATGCGCTTGCTGGTGCGCGTGGCCTGGGCGATGACGTCGATGCGGGCGCCGGCCAGGCCCTTTTCGGCGAACTCGCGCGTCGCCACCGTGGTGATGTCGGCGACGGTACGTTCGGGGTCGTTGGTGCGGGGTTCGCGTGCCGTCTTGGTTGATGCGGGTGTCATGCCCCGCAGTGTAGGGCGGTGAAACCGCGGGGCAAAGGGGTCCTAGCCGGCGAACCAGCGCGCCGGGACGATGACCAGGGCCGGGAAAGCCACCATCAGGAACATCACGGCGAACTCGGCGATCATGAACGGGATGACGCCCCTGGTGACGTCGTCCATGCTGATCTTGCCTACGCCGGCCACCACGTTGAGCACCGTGCCCACCGGCGGGGTCACCAGCCCGATGGAATTGTTGATGATGAACAGCACACCGAAGTAGACCGGGTCGATGCCGGCGGCCTTGACCACCGGCATCAGCACCGGCGTGAGGATCAGGATGGTGGGCGTCATGTCCATGGCGGTGCCCACGATCATCACCAGCACCATGATGGCCGCCATCAGCAGGATGGGGCTGTCCATGAAGGGCTTGAGGAGCTGGACCACCATGCCGGGAAGGTTGGCGACGGTGATGAGCCAGGCGCTGACCATGGCCGCTGCGATGAGGAACATCACGACGGCGCTGGTCTTGGCCGAGGCCACGAAGATGCCGTACAGCTGCGAGAGCTTGAGCTCGCGGTAGATCACTGTGGAGACAAACAAGGCGTACACGGCGGCGACCACGGCTGCCTCCGTCGGCGTGAACACGCCCATGCGCAGGCCCACCAGGATGATGATGGGCAGGATCAGCGCCCAGGTGGCGTCCCTGAAGGCTTTCATGATCTCTTTGGCCGACTTGCGCGGGGGCGGCACGATTTTCTCGCTGCGCACCAGCCAGGCCCAGGTGACCCACAGCGCGCCGCCGATCATGAGGCCCGGCACGATGGCGGCCAGGAACAGCTTGGAGATCGACACGTTGGCCGCGACACCGAAGATCACCAGCCCGATGCTGGGCGGGATCACCGGGCCGATCACGCCGACCGAGGCGATCAGGCCGCCGGCGCGCACCTTGTCATGGCCGGCCTTGACCATCATCGGCAGCAGCAGCGCCGTGAGCGCGGCGGCGTCGGCCACCGCCGAGCCCGAGAGCGCCGACAGCAGGCAACCCGCCATGATGGTCACGTAGCCCAGGCCGCCCTTGACGTGGCCGACCAGCGCCAGTGCCAGGTCGACGATGCGCCGCGACAGGCCGCCGACGTTCATGACTTCACCCGCCAGCATGAAGAAGGGCACGGCCAGCAGCGGGAAGCTGTCGGCGCCGCCGATCAGGTTCTGCGCCAGGATCTGGGCGTCGAACAGGTCGAGGTGCCACATCAGCGCGACGCCGCTGGCCAGCAGCGCGAAGGCGATGGGGATGCCGATGGCCATGGCGGCCAGCAGCGAGCCGATGAAGATGAAGATGGTCATGATTTGTGCTCCTGGAGCACCTGCTTGAGCTGTACCGATTCTTCCGATTCCTGCACCATCACCAGCTCGTCATCAGCCAGCTGCCCTGTGACGATCCTGTAGAGGTCCATCAATAACAGCAGGCCGGCCAGCACGGCGAACACCAGGCCCACCGACGACACGATGGCCATCGACCAGCCCGTGGTCGGCGCCGTGACGTCCCAGTTGATCTTGGTCTGCTCCAGGCTGCCCCGAAACAGCAGGTAAACGATGAAGAGCATCACTACGTGGCCGACCACAAGGCAGATCTTCTTGCCCCAGGCCGGCAGGCGGCCCACCACCATGTCGACGCCCAGGTGGCCATGCTCGCGCAGCGCGACGATGGCGCCCAGGAAGGTGCTCCAGATGAAGAGCCAGCGCGAGACTTCCTCCGACACCGTGATGCCGGAGTTGAAGCCGTAGCGCAGCACCACGTTGCCGAACACCAGGACCACCATGATCGCCAGCGCCAGGGCGATCAGGAATTCCAGGCCCCTGCAGAGCCAGTCGATCATTTGCGTCATGAGCGGACTTTAGTGCGCTTTGGATTGCGTGGCGAGTGCGGCAATCCCGCGCAGTCCCAGCAGGTACGACTGCGGGCCCAGGCCCTGTATCGTGCCCTTGACCGCCGGCGAGATGATGGAATGGGTGCGCCAGGCCTCACGCGTGGCGAGGTTGGACATGTGTATTTCCAGCACCGGGAAGGGCATGGCCTTGATCGCGTCGTGCAGCGGCACGCCGTGCTGCGTCAGCCCGGCCGGGTTGACCAGCGCGCCCTGCGCGCTGTCGATGTTGGCGTGCAGGAAGTCGACCAGCGCGCCTTCGTGGTTGGACTGGAGGGTCTCCAGTGTCAAGTCCAGCTCCCTGGCCAGCGCAGCGAGCTGGTCGTTGATCTGCGCCAGCGTGGTGTGGCCGTAGATGTGCGGCTCGCGCCTGCCGAACAGGTTGAGGTTGGGACCGTGGAGGACAAGGATTTTCATGGAGTTCAGAATTTCGAGACGCGCTCCAGCTCGGACTTGAAGAGGGTCACGACGGCCGGGTCGTAGGCTGCGGAGAACTTGTCGTAGACGACGCGCACTTCAGCGCGCATCCTGGCCAGTTCGGCTGCCGGGAGGTCGTTGTAGACCATGCCCTTGGCCGTGAGCTCACCCAGGGCCTTGGCCGAGACTTCACGGCTGACCACACGTTGCCAGTTCTGGGCTTCGATGGCAGCGTCCGCCAGCAGCTTCTGCTCCACCGGCGACAGCTTGTCCCAGAAGCGCTTGCTGATCTGGACCGGGTTGGTCGCGTAGACGTGGTTGGTGCCGCTGACGAACTTCTGCACTTCGTAGAACTTGCTCGAGGCGATCACCGCGAAGGGGTTTTCCTGGCCGTCCACTGCCTTGCTCTCAAGCGCGCCATAAAGCTCGGCGAAGGGCATGGGCACGGGGTTGGCCTTGAAGGTCTTGAAGGTTTCCAGGAACACCGGGTTGGGGATCACGCGCAGCTTCAGGCCTTCGAGGTCCGAGCCCTTCATGATGGGACGCTTGCTGTTGGTGACGTTGCGAAAGCCCAGGTCGAAGAAGCCCAGGATGATCACGCCCTTTTCCGGCAGCTTGGCAGCGAGCATCTTGCCCAGCGGGCCGTCGACCAGCGCGTCCGCCTGTTTGGCGTTGGCGAAGAGGAAGGGAAAGTCGAGCAGGCCGAACTCCTTGACGATGCCGTTGAGCGACGTGGTCGATGCCACCAGCATTTCCTGCACGCCGCCTTGCAGCGCCGATTGCTGCTGCAGCTCGTTGCCCAGCTGGGAAGCCGCGAATTCCTGCACCTTGATCTTGCCGCCGCTCTTGGCCGAGACGATCTCAGCGAACTTGCGCACGCCCAGGCTGGTCGGGTGGTCGGGGTTGTTCAGGTGGCCGAACTTGATCGTGCGTTCCTGGATGTCCTGGGCCATCGCGGTGGAGGCGCCGGCGGCGAGGATGGAAATGAGTGCGGCGCTGATGACGCGACGGGTGAAAGCAGCCTTCATGGCGTTGTCTCCTTCGGGGTTGTTCGGGGTCCGTGGCCGGGATGCTAGCAGAAACTGGAATGGCATTCCAGTTTGGAACAGTTTTCCGATTTTCCGTATGATGCCGTTCATGAGCAGCGCACTTGAAAGATCACTCGGCATCCTCGAATACCTGGCCGCCTACCCCGAGGGAATGGCCCTGGCCGGCATTGCACAGGACCTTGCCCTGCCGCGCAGCGCCTGCCACCGGCTGTTGACCGAGCTGGTCAAGTGCGGCTACGTGCGCCAGATGCGTGACCACGGCGACTACGCGCTGACCACCAAGCTGGCGGCCCTGGGCCTGAGCTTCCTGAGCAGTTCGGGCATCGTTGACATCGCGCAGCCCCTGATCGACCGGCTTGCCGAAGTCTCCGGCGAGCTGGTCCGGCTGGCCATCGTCGACGGCGACCGGCTGACCTTCGTGGCCAAGGCCCAGGGCGCCAAGTCGGGCCTGCGCTACGACCCGGACATGGGCATCGATGTTTGCCTCTCATGCAGCTCCGGCGGCCACGCCTGGCTGATGACGCTGAGCGAGGAGCGCGCGGTGGAGATCGTGTCGAAACAGGGCTTCGGCGAGCCGCAGCACTATGGGCCGAAGGCGCCGACGACGATCCGTGCGCTGACGAAGATCCTGCAGGAGGACCGCAAGCGGGGCTTTGCCATCATCGTGGAGATGTATGCGCCCGGCATGACGGCCATGGCCGCGCCGGTGCAGCGCAGGAACGAGCCCGCCATCGGTGTCATCACCGTGGCCGGGCCGATGGTGCGCCTGACGGAGCAGCGCATGCTGGAGCTGGGGCCGCAGCTGCTCGCGGCAGCGACAGAGCTGGCGATGGCGAGCTCCGCATCGCCCATGTTCGCGCGCAGCGAAGCGTCTGCTGTCGCG
>CALRME020000124.1:0-7636 GCA_943369045.1 Sphingobacterium thalpophilum | reverse complement strand
CTTGAGCGCGCCGTCGGGCAATTGCAGCCACAGCGGCTTGGCGTTGGCGGCCATGTGGGCCCGGCCCTCGGCGGTGGTGAGGTCGCAGCCTTCGCGCGCGGCTTCGACCAGGAAGCGCGAGAGCGGTGTCGCGTCATTGACGTAGCGCGAGAACGCATCACGGCCGAATTCGCGGATGAAGCTGTCGGGGTCATGCTCGGCCGGCAGGAACAGGAACTTCACCGAGCGCACATCGGTGGCGTAGGGCAGGGCGCCATCTAGCGCCTTGCGGGCGGCGCGGCGGCCGGCGGCGTCGCCGTCGAAGCTGAAGACCACGCTGTCGGTGAAGCGGAACAGCTTTTGCACATGCTCGGTGGTGCAGGCCGTGCCCAGCGTGGCCACCGCATTGGGAAAGCCCAGTTGCGCCAGGGCGACCACATCCATGTAGCCCTCGGTCACCAGCACGTAACCGGTATCGCGCAGCGCGTTGCGGGCCTCGAACAGGCCGTAGAGCTCGCGGCCCTTGCTGAACACCGGCGTTTCGGGCGAGTTGAGGTACTTGGGCTTTTCGTCGCCCAGCACCCGGCCGCCAAAGCCTATGCACTCGCCCTTGACGTTGCGGATGGGGAACATCACGCGATCGCGGAAGCGGTCGTAGCGCTTGACCTCGCCTTTGGGGTCTTCGTCGTTGACGATCACCAGGCCGCTTTCGGCCAGCAGCGGGTCGTCGTAGCTGGGGAACACGCTGGCCAGGCTGCGCCAGCCTTCTGGTGCGTAGCCCAGGCCAAACTGTTTGGCGACTTCGCCGGACAGGCCCCGGCCCTTGAGGTAGTCGATGGCCCGCGGCGAGGCCTTGAGGTGCTTGCGGTAGGACTCGCCGGCCTTTTCCAGCACATCGGACAGCGTGACCTGTTTTTGCCGTTGCTGGGCGGCGCGGGCACGGTCCTCGGGCGAGCCCTCTTCTTCGGGCACCTGCATGCCGTACTGCTGGGCGAGGTCTTCCACGGCCTCGCGGAAGGTGGCACCGGTGTGTTCGGTGAGGAAGGCGATGGCATCGCCACTCTTGCCGCAGCCAAAGCAATGAAAGAACTGCTTGCTGGGGCTGACCGAGAACGAGGGGCTCTTCTCGCCGTGGAAAGGGCACAGGCCCATGAAATTGGCGCCGGCCTTCTTCAACTGGACGTGGCGGCCCACCACTTCGACAACGTCGGCGCGGGCAAGCAGTTCGTGGATGAAGGTCTGTGGGATGGCCATAGGTGCAACTACGTCTGCGTATTCTTACCTAACGCCGCGATTGGACCTTTGCCCTTACCCTAGGCCCACACCGGAAAACCGGGATTGGAGACAAAACATGACCGCCATCTTTGACCAGGACCTGCCGCGCAACGCGGCCAACCACGCAGCCATCACGCCCCTGGGCTTCATCGAGCGCACAGCCGAGGTCTACCCGGACAAGCTGGCGGTGGTGCATGGCGAGCTGCGCCGCACATGGGGCGAGGTCTACAGCCGCTGCCGCCAGCTGGCCAGTGCGCTGGCAAAGCACGGCATCGGCAAGGGCGACACGGTGGCCGTGATGCTGCCCAATACCCCGCCCATGGTGGAGGCGCACTTCGGCATCCCGATGGCAGGCGCCGTGCTCAATGCGCTCAATACCCGGCTGGACCCGGAAACCGTGGCCTTCATGCTGGACCACGGCGAAGCGAAGGTGGTCATCGTCGACCCGGAGTTCGCCGGCGTGATGGGCAAGGCCCTGGCGATGCGGCAATCGAAAGCTCCGCTGCTGGTGATCGACGTGGAAGACGCGCTCTACACCGGCACGGTGGAGCGCATCGGCGGCACAACCTACGACGCTTTCGTGGCCGGCGGCGACGCGGCTTTCGAATGGCAATTGCCCGGCGACGAGTGGGACGCCATCTCGCTGAACTACACCAGCGGCACCACCGGCAACCCCAAGGGCGTGGTCTACCACCACCGCGGCGCGGCCATCAACGCCATCAGCAACATCCTCGAATGGGACATGCCCAAGCACGCGACCTACCTGTGGACGCTGCCCATGTTCCATTGCAACGGCTGGTGCTTCCCCTGGACGGTGGCGGCGCGCGCGGGCGTCAACGTCTGCCTGCGCAAGGTCGAGGGCAAGGCCATCATCGACGCCATCAAGGCGCATGGCGTGACGCACTACTGCGGCGCGCCCATCGTGCACGGCATGCTGGTCAATGCGCCCGACGAAATGAAGGCCGGGCTGCCGCAGGGCGTCAAGGCCATGGTCGCAGGCGCCGCGCCGCCGGCCTCGATGATCGAGGGCATGGAGCGCATGGGCTTTGACCTGACCCACGTCTACGGCCTGACCGAGGTCTACGGCCCGGCCACGGTCTGCCCCAAGCACTCGGAATGGGACGAACTCGACATCGGCGAGCGGGCGCGCCTGAATGCGCGCCAGGGCGTGCGCTACCACCTGCAGCAGGGCGCGCGAGTGATCGACCCCGAGACGATGAAGCCGGTGCCGCTGGACGGCGAGACCATGGGCGAGATCATGTTCCGCGGCAACATCACGATGAAGGGCTACCTGAAGAACCCCAAGGCAACACAGGAGGCATTCGCCGGCGGCTGGTTCCACACCGGCGACCTGGCCGTGCAGTACGCCGACGGCTACATCAAGATCAAGGACCGCAGCAAGGACATCATCATCTCGGGCGGCGAGAACATCTCGTCGATCGAGGTGGAGGACGTGCTGTACCGGCATCCCGACGTGCTGGCGGCGGCTGTGGTGGCAAAGGCGGATGCGAAGTGGGGCGAGACACCGTGCGCTTTCGTTGAGCTCAAGGCGAACACCAGCGTGACCGCGGCCGACATCGTCGCCCACTGCAAGAAGCACCTGGCCGGCTTCAAGGTGCCCAGGGCCGTGGTGTTCGGCGAGCTGCCCAAGACCTCAACCGGCAAGATCCAGAAGTTCGAACTGCGCAAGCAGGCAGGTTCGGCGGCGGCTATCGACGTTTGAGGGTCAATTCGCTTTCGACGCGGAGGCCGGCAGGCCGAAGACACGGTCGAAAGCCCAGGTGAACGCGATCGCGTAGAAGAAGAAAAACGCCAGCAGGCCCAGGTTGGCGATGAACGCGGCCAGTGGCGGGATGTCCAGCCAGAACGACATGACCGGGATCAGGATGATGGTCAGCCCGCCTTCGAAGCCGGTGCCGTGCGCCAGCCGCCGGGCCCATGAGCGGCCTTTCACGGCCTGCCTGGCCTCCCAGCGCTCGAACAGGCTGTTGAACACGTAGTTCCAGGTCAGCGCGATGGTCGACAGGACGACGGCCAGGCCCAGCGTGGAGGTCTGGGGCTTGTCGAAAGCAAAGCTGAGGACGGGGCCGACGAAGGCGATGGCGAAGATTTCATACAGGATGGCCTGCAGGACGCGCCGGATTCTGGGGGCGAGGGTCAATGGGGGTGCGGGTGGTGGGGCGGGGCGTGGATCATGGCACAGGATGCCCGGGCCGTCTCAAGCCCGTATGCATATCCCGCGCGGCTTGCAGGCCCAAAATGGCCGGGAAGCCGCATGGAATGCGCTTCTGCGCTGCACGCCCTTGGTTGACTACAGGCGATGCCAGCCTATTCCCACAAGCCCTTGCCGCGGCGGCCCGCATGATCGAAGCCCATCCATATGCCGGCTCACATGCCCCTGCTCAGCGCCAAAGCCGCCCACGTCCTCTCACGCCCCTGGTCATTCGCCTGGTGTGTGCTGCTGGCCTTCAAGCGCAACCAGGGCCTGCTGCTGGCGGGGGCGGTGGCGTACTACGCGCTGCTGTCGATCGTGCCGCTTTTGATCCTGTCCGTCATCGTGCTCTCACACGTGATCGACCAGGGCGAACTGCTCAGCACGCTGGCGCGCTATCTTGAGTGGCTGACACCGGGCCAGTCCAAGGCGGTGATCGTTGAGCTGAACAACTTCCTGGCCAACCGCAATGCGATTGGCTGGGTGCTGCTGGCCACCATGCTGTTTTTCAGCTCGCTGGCCTTCACGGTGCTCGAGAACGCTATGTCGGTGATCTTCCTGCACCGCATCGCCATACGCCGGCGCCGCTACGTGATCTCGGCGCTGCTGCCTTACGCTTACATCTTCTGCCTCGGTATCGGGCTGCTGCTCGTCACTGTGCTCACCAGCGGGCTTCAAACCATAGGCGAGGAGAGCATTTACCTGTTCGGCCGCGAATGGTCACTGGGCGGTGTGTCGCGGCTGCTGCTTTACCTGCTGGGTTTCACGGGCGAGGTGTTCCTCCTGGGTTCGATCTACATGGTGATGCCGGTGGGCCGGTTGTCCTGGCGCAGCGCACTGCTGGGGGGCTTTACGGCGACGGTGCTGTGGGAGATCACGCGTCATGCCCTGGTCTGGTATTTCGGCACGCTGTCGCAGGTGAGCGTGGTCTATGGCTCGCTCACCACCGCCATCGTCGTGCTGTTCAGCCTGGAGATCGCGGCCACGCTGCTGTTGCTGGGTGCGCAGGTGATCTCCGAATACGAGCGCATCGACCAGCCCAAGGCGCCGGAGCCCGCCAACCCTTTCGGGACTCAGTGACCCAGGATTTTGGAGAGGAAGTCGCGCCCGCGCGCGGTCTGGGGCGCCTCGAAGAAGCCGGCCGGCGTGTTCTCTTCCATGATCTGGCCTTCGTCCATAAAGACGATGCGGTCGGCCGCGGCGCGGGCGAAGCCCATTTCGTGCGTCACGCACAGCATGGTCATGCCGCCTTCGGCCAGGCTGATGATCACGTCCAGCACTTCCTTGATCATCTCCGGGTCCAGCGCCGAGGTGGGTTCGTCGAACAGCATGATCCGGGGCGTCAGGCACAGCGAGCGCGCGATCGCCACGCGCTGCTGCTGGCCGCCTGAGAGCTGCAGCGGGTACTTGTGCGCCTGCTCGGCGATGCGCACGCGCTCGAGCTGTGCCATCGCGCGCTCCTGCGCCTCCTTCTTCGGCATGCGGTTGACCCAGGTCGGTGCCAGCGTGAGGTTCTCCAGCACCGTCAGGTGCGGGAACAGGTTGAACTGCTGGAACACCATGCCGACTTCACGCCGCACCGCTTCCAGCGCCTTGACGTCATCGCCCAGCACGGTGCCTGCGACGGTGAGTTGGCCTTCCTGGTAGGCCTCCAGGCCGTTGACGCAGCGGATCAATGTGGACTTGCCCGAGCCCGAAGGTCCGCAGATCACGATGCGCTCGCCGGGCGCAACGCAAAGGTCGATGTCGCGCAGCACATGGAAGCTGTCGGAATACCACTTGTTGACCTTGTCGAAACGGATGATGGGTTCGGTCATGCTTGGGCTCAGTGGTTGCGGCTGCGGGCCAGGCGCTTTTCCAGACGCAGGCTGTAGCGCGACATGGAAAAGCACATGGCGAAGTACACCGCGGCGATGAAAAAGTAGGCTTCGATCTTGAAGGGCCGCCAGTTCGGGTCGGACCCCAGCGCCAGGGACAGGGCGCCGGTCAGCTCGTAGAGCGAGACGATGGTGACCAGCGACGTGTCCTTGAGCAGCGAAATGAAGTTGTTCATGATGCCCGGCACCACGGCGGCCAGCGCCTGTGGCAGCACGATGCGGCGCTGCGCCTGCCAGTAGCCCAGGCCGATGCTGTCGGCCGCCTCGGTCTGGCCCTTGCCCACGGTCTGCAGGCCGCCGCGCACGATCTCGGCCATGTAGGCTGCCGCGAACAGCGTGATGCCCACGATCACCCGCACCAGCACGTCGGGGGACTTGCCCGGCGGCAGGAACAGCGGGAACATGAACGACGCCATGAACAGCAGCGAGATCAGAGGCACGCCCCGGATCAGCTCGATGTAGACGATGCACAGCGAACGGATCGCCGGCATGGTGGAGCGGCGTCCGAGCGCCACCGCAACCGCGATGGGAAATGCCATGGCCATGGACAACACGGTGAGCATCAAGGTCAGAGGCAGGCCGCCCCACTGGTCGGTCGGCACCTTGGAAAGGCCCATGAAGCCGCCCAGCATCAGCAGGAAGAAAAGCGCAATGCCGGCAACCCAGACCAGTGCCAGCCAAGGCTTCCAGCAGCGCGGGTTGCAGCTGGCGATCACCGGCGTCAGCAGCGCCAGCACGGCCAGCACGGCGCGCCAGTGTTCGGCACTGGGGTAGCGGCCCATCAGGATGAAGCGGCCCTTCTCGGCGATCACGCCCCAGCATGCGCCTATGCCGCGTGCTGCCTGGCACATGTCGGCGTCCGGCTTGAAAACGGCGTTGGCAATGCCCCAGCGGATGAAGTGGAAGGCCAGCCAGGCCAGTGCCGCACCCAGCAGCAGGGTGGCAATCGAATTCGGGATGTTGGGAAACAGGTTGGTGCGAATCCACGCGCTGGCGCCTGTCGTGCGTCGCGGAGCGGCGCGTGCCTCGATGTGTGTGAAGGCAGCCGTCATGCTCAACGCTCCTTCAGCGCGGAACGCCGGTCCAGCCAGCCCATCAGCGCGGAGGTGACCAGCGAGGTCGTGAGGTAGACGGCCATGATGATGGCGATGCATTCCACCGCGCGGCCCGACTGGTTGATGGCGGTGTTGGCGATGGACACCACGTCCGGGTAGCCCACGGCCACGGCCAGCGAGGAATTCTTGGTGAGGTTGAGGTACTGGTTGGTCAGCGGCGGGATGATCAGCCGCAGCGCCTGCGGCATCACGACCAGCCGCATCGAGCGCAGGCGGCTGATGCCCAGTGAGGCGCTTGCCTCATGCTGGCCAGCAGGAACCGATGCGATGCCGGCGCGCACCACTTCGGCGATGAAGGCCGAGGTGTAGAACGACAGGCCCAGCAGCACGGTGAGGAACTCAGGCGTCCAGGAGGCGCCGCCTTCGACCTGGATCTCGCTCATGAAAGGCAGTTCGAATTCGACCGGCGAGCCGCCCAGCCACAGGCCCAGCGCGGACAGGGCCACGAACAGGCCGATGGCGCCGAGCGCGGCAGGTAGTTGCTGGCCGGTCTGGTCGAAGCGGCGCTTCGCAAACCACAGGTACATGCCGGCAGCCACAACGCCGGCTGCAAAACCGGCGACGCCCAGCGCGTGGCCGGGCACCCAGAACGGCGAGGGGAATGACAGGCCGTTCTTGCTCACGAAGAACATGCCCGCTGCATTGATGGCTTCGGTCGGCGCCGGCAGGTATTCGGTGAACGCCAGGTACCACATCAGCAATTGCAGCAGGATCGGCACGTTGCGGAACAGCTCGACGTAGCCGTAGCACAGGCCGCGCACCAGCACGTTGCGCGAGAAGCGGCCTATGCCCAGCGCGGTGCCGAGCAGCGTCGAGAAGATGATGCCGATCACCGCCACCCGCAGCGTGTTCATCACGCCTACGGCGAAAGCCTTCCAGTAGGGGTTGACCGAGTCGTAGCCGAACCAGGGCTCGCCGATGTCAAAGCCGGCTGTCTGGAACAGGAAGTCAAAACCGCTCTGGATGCCGCGCAGCCGCATGTTCTGCAGCGTGCTGCTAACCAGCAGCCAGATCACGAAGGCGATGGTGGCCACGGCGACGAACTGATAGACCCAGCCGCGCGTGCGCCGGCTGCGCCAGGAAATGCCCTGGCGGCGCGCAGCCGGTGCGCGCCGCGGGGGAATCAGCTCGGCCAAAGCTCAGCGAACGGGAGGGGCGTACATGAAGCCGCCTTTGGA
>CALRME020000123.1:0-7642 GCA_943369045.1 Sphingobacterium thalpophilum | reverse complement strand
CACCGCCCACGACGCGGTCTGCCTGTTCGAGGGCAAGGTCGACGTGGGCACGCGCGACCAGGGTGCGCTGGTGCTGGACAAGCCCACTGCGTTCTGGGCCCGCTTTTTCGACAAACCGCCGCAACCGGTGGGCGTGGCCACGCCGGAAGAATTGACCCGCTTCAAGGCCTCGGCCGAAATGCGGCCGGGCTGGGGCATTGCCGTTGTGGGCGGGCGCTGGCGCGTGGTGGCTGCGGCCGTGACCTCGCGCGATGCAGCCGCGGGCCTGCACTCACGCCTGGTCGGTGAAGGCTACCCGGCGGTGATCAAGCCCAGGGCAGGTTCGAAGGACGTGCTGGAAGTGCGCATCAATGGCCTGGCCACCAAGGAAGATGCCGCGGCGGTGCTGGAGAAAATCGCCGGCATCGAAGGCGTGCACGGCCGCGTGGCCCTGAGCGCCTGATGGGCCGCGCCTAGGCGGTGGTGCGCGACAGCAGCATCGCGTCGCCGTAGCTGAAGAAGCGGTAACGCCCTGCGATGGCATGGCGGTACAGCGCCATGACGTGCTCATAGCCGGCAAAGGCGCTGACCAGCATCATCAAAGTGGATCGCGGCAGGTGGAAGTTGGTCACCAGCAGGTCGATCACCTTGAACTCGAAGCCCGGCGTGATGAAGATGCGCGTGTCACCGCTTGCCAGGCCTGACTGAGCCCACGATTCCAGCGTCCGCACGGTGGTCGTGCCTACGGCCACGACCCGCCCGCCGCGCGCCTTCGCCTGTGCAATCGCCTCCTGCGTGGCCACCGGCACCTCGTACCACTCGCTGTGCATCCTGTGCTCGGCCAGGTTCTCGGTCTTGACCGGCTGGAAGGTGCCGGCGCCCACGTGGAGGGTGACGCTCGCACGCGAAATGCCCCTGGCCTCGAAGGCGGCCAGCAGCGTCTCGTCGAAATGCAGGGCCGCGGTCGGCGCGGCCACGGCGCCCGGATGGCGGGCGAACACGGTCTGGTAGCGGCGCTCGTCCTCGGCCGAGTCGGTGTGGGTGATGTAGGGCGGCAGCGGCACGTGGCCGTGCTGCTCCATCAGCGCGTAGGGGTCTGCGCTCAGCTCGAAGCGGAACAGAGGCCCATCCTCATCCGGCCAGCGGCCCGTGAGCGTGGCCTCGAAGCCACCGTCCATCCGCAGGGTGGCTCCGGGACGGGGCTTCTTGCTGGCCTTCATGTGGGCCACCACCTCGCGGCCCTGCAGTACCCGCTCGATCAGCAGTTCCACCCTGCCGCCGGTGGATTTCTCGCCGAACAGCCGCGCTTTGACCACCTTGGTGTCATTGAAGACCATCAGGTCGCCCGGCTTCAGCAGGCCCGGCAGCTCGCGGAAGATGCGGTCGACGGGGGTGCGGGCAGTGCCGTCGAGCAGGCGCGAGGCGCTGCGTTCGCTGGCCGGGTGCTGGGCTATGAGTTCATCGGGGAGCGCGAAATCGAAGTCGCTGAGCGTGAAGCTGCGCATGGTGCGGCAGAATTGTCCCATGCCCAACACCAAGGCGGACAGCAAGGAGATTTCCGCGACGCAGAAAGCGCTCGTGAAACTGGGCCTGACGCGCGACATCGACCTGGCGCTGCACCTGCCGCTGCGCTATGAGGACGAGACCCGCATCGTCAAACTGCGCGACGCGCGCGACGGCGACAACGTTCAGATCGAGGCGCAGGTGACCTCGTGCGAAATCACCTACCGGCCGCGCCGCCAGTTGCTGGTGACGGTCGATGACGGCAGCGACACCTGCGTGCTGCGATTCTTCAGCTTCTATCCCTCGCAGCAAAAGGCGCTGGCCGTGGGCTCGCGCATCCGCGCGCGCGGCGAGGTCAAGGGCGGCTTCCTGGGCCGCACCATGATGCATCCTTCGTTCCGCGCCGCGGGCGGTGAGCTGCCGGCTGCTCTCACGCCCGTCTACCCGACCGTCGCCGGCCTGCCGCAGGCCTATCTGCGCAAGGTCGTGCTCACTGGGCTGGCCCGTGCAGACCTGTCTGACACTTTGCCTGAAGGCATTGCGCCGCCTGCGGGCGGCAAGGCGCTTTGGAGCCTCCAGGATGCCTTGCACTACCTGCATCACCCCGCGCCCGACGTGCCGCTTGCAGCTTTCGAGGATCGAAGCCATCCGGCCTGGCAACGCCTCAAGGCCGAGGAACTGCTGGCGCAGCAGCTGTCGCAGCACCAGAGCAGGCGCGAGCGCGCACTGCTGCGCTCGCCGGCCCTGCAGCCGCAGCCGGGCGGCCTGCACGAGCAGTTGCTGGCGGCGCTGCCCTTTCACCTGACGGCGGCCCAGCAGCGGGTCGGCGAAGAGATCGCCAGGGACATCGCCCGCGCCGTACCCATGCACCGCCTGCTGCAGGGCGACGTGGGTTCGGGCAAGACGGTGGTGGCGGCGCTCGCGGCAGCGATTGCGATTGACGCGGGCTGGCAATGTGCGCTGATGGCGCCCACCGAAATCCTGGCGGAGCAGCATTTCCGCAAGCTGATTGGCTGGCTGGAGCCCCTCCTGGCGCCGCGAGGCCTGCGCGTGGCCTGGCTCACCGGCAGCCAGAAGAAGAAGGAACGCACGCAGATGCTGGAACTGGTGGCCAGCGGCGAGGCGGCGCTGGTGGTGGGAACCCACGCGGTGATCCAGGACCAGGTGCAGTTCAAGCGGCTGGCCCTGGCCGTGATCGACGAGCAGCACCGTTTCGGTGTGGCGCAACGGCTGGCCCTGCGCAGCAAGATGGTCGAGGAAGGCCATGAACCCCATTTGCTGATGATGAGCGCAACCCCGATTCCACGCACCCTGGCCATGAGCTACTACGCCGACCTGGACGTCTCCACCATCGACGAGCTGCCGCCCGGCCGCACGCCCATCGTGACCAAGCTGGTGGCCGACAGCCGGCGCGACGAGGTGGTCGAGCGCATCCGCGCCCAGGTGGTGCAGGGCCGGCAGGTGTACTGGGTCTGTCCGCTGATCGAAGAGAGTGAGGCGCTGGATTTGACCAACGCTACCCAGACGCATGAAGACCTCACTGCAGCCTTGCCGGGCGTCGTGGTCGGCCTGCTGCATTCGCGCATGCCGGCGGCCGAGAAGAAGGCGGTGATGTCGCTGTTCACCGCCGGTCAGATGGGGGTACTGGTGTCCACGACCGTGATCGAAGTGGGCGTGGACGTGCCCAATGCCTCCTTGATGGTGATCGAGCATGCCGAGCGCTTCGGCCTGTCGCAGCTGCACCAGCTGCGCGGCCGGGTGGGGCGCGGCGCGGCGGCCTCGGCCTGCGTGCTGCTGTATTCGGCAGGTGACAGTGGGCGCCTGGGCGAGACGGCGCGCGCGCGGCTCAAGGCCATGGCCGAGACTGGCGACGGCTTCGAGATCGCCCGGCGCGACCTGGAGATCCGCGGCCCCGGCGAGTTCCTGGGCGCCCGGCAGTCGGGCGCGCCGCTGCTGCGCTTTGCCGATCTGGTGACCGACGTGCTGTTGCTGGAATGGGCGCGTGCCCTGGCGCCGGTGATGCTCGACAAACACGGGCATTTGGCCGAGCGACACACGGCGCGCTGGTTGGGTGGAAAATCAGAGTTCCTCAAAGCCTGACCATGACCCTGACCGAACTCAAGTACATCGTTGCCGTCGCCCGCGAGAAGCACTTTGGCAAGGCCGCCGAAGCCTGCTTTGTCTCGCAGCCCACGCTGTCGGTGGCGATCAAGAAGCTCGAAGACGAGCTGGAGGTCAAGCTGTTCGAGCGCAGTGCCAACGAGGTGACGGTCACACCCCTGGGCGAGGACATCGTGCGCCAGGCGCAGAGCGTGCTGGAGCAGGCCGCCAGCATCAAGGAGATCGCCAAGCGCGGCAAGGACCCGCTGGCCGGCCCGCTCAAGCTGGGCATCATCTACACCATCGGCCCTTACCTGCTGCCTGACCTGGTGCGCCAGGCCATCGAGCGCACACCGCAAATGCCGCTGATGCTGCAGGAGAACTTCACCGTCAAGCTGCTGGAGATGCTGCGTACCGGCGAGATCGACTGTGCCATCCTGGCGGAGCCTTTCCCCGACACCGGCCTGGCCACGGCCCAGCTTTACGACGAGCCCTTCCTGGCTGCCGTGCCCAGTACCCACGCGTTCGCATCGCGCAAGACCATTACGGCCGAGGAGCTCAAGAGCGAGACCATGCTGCTGCTGGGCAACGGCCACTGTTTTCGCGACCACGTGCTGGAAGTCTGCCCGGAGTTCGCGCGCTTCTCCAGCGACGCCGAGGGCATCCGAAAGAGCTTCGAAGGCTCGTCGCTGGAAACCATCAAGCACATGGTGGCCGCCGGCATGGGCGTGACGCTGGTACCGCGCCTGTCGGTGCCCAAGGCGGCGCTGGACCCCAAGCGCCGCCGGCAGGATGAAGACCCGTACATCAAGTACATCCCCTTTGAAGGCGAGCCGCCGATGCGCCGCGTCGTGCTGGCCTGGCGCCGCAGCTTCACGCGCTATGAGGCCATTGCCGCGTTGCGCAATTCCATCTACGCCTGCGAGTTGCCTGGCGTCAAACGCCTTTCCTGAAACGATGAAGAGCTACCAACCTGGAATTCTTGAAGGCGTCCCGCCGGTGGCGCGCTACGTACTGTTCAGCCTGGCCGAGGGCGTGGATGCCCAGGCCATCAAGGACGCGTTTACCCGCCTGTCGCCGCTGGCCAACGGCAGCGACGTGGTGCTTGGCATAGGCCCGCAGCTGGTGGCGGCGCTGGGCGCAAGCGTGCCCGGCCTGCACGAATTCCCCGCAATGGCCGGCCACGGCGTGAAAGTGCCGTCCACGCCCGGTACGCTGTGGTGCTGGATTCGCGGCGACGACCTGGGCAACCTGCTGCACCTCACGCGCAAGGTTCAGAAGGCACTGGCGCCTGCTTTCGCGGTGCGCCATGTGACAGACGCTTTTCGTCATGCGCTGGGCGAAAGCGGCCATGGCCGCGACCTGACCGGCTACGAGGACGGCACTGAAAACCCCAGCGGCGATGCAGCAGAAGAAGCCGCCTTCGTGCACGGCCAGGGCGAAGGCCTGGACGGCTCGAGCTTCGTGGCCGTGCAGCAATGGGTGCATGACCTCGACGCTTTCGAATCGCTGGCGGACGACGAGCGCGACAACCACTTCGGCCGCCGCCTGTCGGACAACGAGGAGCTGGAAGACTCGCCCACCTCGGCCCACGTCAAGCGCACGGCGCAGGAAAGCTTCGAGCCTGAGGCTTTCATGCTGCGCAGATCCATGCCGTGGATGATGAGCATGCAGGCCGGCCTGATGTTTGTGGCTTTCGGCAAATCGCTCTACGCCTTCGAGGCCCAGATCAAGCGCATGGCCGGCCAGGAAGACGGCATCGTCGATGCCATGTTCGCCATCTCCAAACCGGTGACCGGTGCCTACTTCTGGTGCCCGCCGATGCGCGATGGCAAGCTCGACCTGCGGCAGCTTGGGCTCTAAAGCCCGCCCTTTCGCCTCAAGGCTCCGCTTTCAATGAACTGGCGCGAGAAGTTCGCCCTCTACCTCGACCTGATCCGGTGGAACCGGCCTGCGGGTTGGCTGCTGCTGCTGTGGCCGACGCTCTCGGCGCTGTGGGTCGCGGCGGGAGGTTTCCCCGGCTGGCACCTGCTGGCCGTGTTCACCCTGGGCACCATCCTCATGCGCAGCGCCGGCTGCTGCGTCAATGATGTGGCGGACCGCGAGTTCGACAAGCACGTCAAGCGCACGGCGCAGCGGCCGGTGACGGCCGGCAAGGTGTCGGTCAAGGAAGCGCTGCTGCTGGGCGCGGTGCTGGCCCTGGCAGCCTTCGCGCTGGTGCTGACCACCAACCCGGCCGCCATCGCCTGGTCGTTCGCGGCGCTGGCCATTGCCCTGGTCTATCCCTATGCCAAGCGCTTCGTGTCCATGCCGCAGGCTGTCCTTGGCGTGGCTTTCAGCTTCGGCATCCCCATGGCTTTTGCCGCCACCCAATCACGCGTGCCGCTGCTGGCCTGGGTGCTGCTGCTGGGCAACCTTTTCTGGGTGCTGGCCTACGACACCGAATACGCCATGGTCGACCGCGACGACGACCTGCGCATCGGCATGAAAACCTCGGCCATTACCCTGGGCCGCTACGACGTGGCGGTGGTGATGTTCTGCTACGGCGTGTACCTGGCGGTCTGGGTGCTGGCGCTGGCTCAAGGCGTGCACGGATGGCTGTTTTACGCCGGCATCGCGGCGGCGGCGGCGCAGGCAGCCTGGCACTTCACGCTGATCCGCGGTCGCACGCGCGACGGCTGCTTCAAGGCCTTCCGGCTGAACCACTGGGTCGGTTTTGCGGTGTTCGCGGGCATTGCGGCGAGCTACGGGTTGCGCCAGGGTTGAAAGCGCTCAAGCAGCGTGGGTGCGGCTTGCAGGCCGAAAATGGCCGGGAAACCGCGCAGGTATTGCTTTGCGGCGTTGACGCTTTCAAGCGCCGAATTCGTCGCCCAGTTCTTTTGCGCGTTTCTGCGCTGCGTGCAGGGCGCGCATGAACTGCGCCTTGATGTCGTCCTTTTCCATCGAGGTGATGGCGGCGTAGGTCGTTCCGCCCTTGGAGGTGACGCGCTGGCGCAGCACCTCGGGCGGATCTTCCGAGGCGCGGGCGAGTTCGGACGCGCCGACGAAGGTGCCGACGGACAGCTTGTGCGCCTGCTCGCGAGTGAGCCCCATCTCCACGCCCGCAGCCGTCATCGCTTCCAGGAAGAAGAACACGTAGGCCGGCCCGGAGCCCGACAGCGCGGTCACGGCATCCAGGTGTTCTTCGCGATCGACCCAGAGGTGTTCGCCTGTGGTGGCGATCACCTGCTCCACCAGGTCGCGGTCCGCAGCCGTGACGCCGGGCCGGGGAAACAGCGCCGTCATGCCCTTGCCCACCAGCGCGGGCGTATTGGGCATGGAGCGCACGATGCGCTGCGTGCCCAGCCAGGCGGCGATGCTGTCCGAGCGGATGCCCGCGGCCACGCTCAGGTGCAGTGCGCCAGCGGTGTAGGGCCGGGCCTGCAGGGCCGCTTCCTTGAAGGTCTGCGGCTTGACGGCCCAGACCACCAAGCCCACGCGGGCCAGCGCTGCGGTGGGTTCGGCTTGCGCCGTGATGCCAAAGCTTTCCTTGAGTTTGTCGCGAGCCGGCTCGAAAGGCTCTACGACTTCGATCTGCGAGGCGGCAAGGCCCTGTCGCAGCAGGCCGCCGATGATGGCGCTGGCCATGTTGCCGCCGCCGATGAAGGCCACGGCCTGGCTGGGGGAGGAGGTGGATTGGGTCATGTCATTTCAGTCCGGGAAGGCGAAGGCGGCAAACTGGGTGATCTGCGCCGGGTTGAAATTGTCGTCACTCACAAACACCAGCGTGCGCGTACCGTCGGCCAGCCGTGGCCCCCAGCACATGCCTTCGGTGTTGTCCAGGCGCGAAAGGCCGGCGGTGGCGAAGTCCAGCAGCAGGATTTTGTCGACGGCTCGGTAGGTGCCGTCCTTCAGTTGCGGTTGCGCCAGCGTGTCGCTCGCTTGCGCCGTATCGATCAGATAGAGGCGCAGCGAATTGCCGACACCGGTCATGTACGCGCGCTCGAGCACCAGCATGCGCGTGGCGTCGAGCATCAGGATCTCGCTCACGCCGTTGTCCGCGTAGCCGCCGGCGGGAATG
>CALRME020000122.1:0-7704 GCA_943369045.1 Sphingobacterium thalpophilum | reverse complement strand
CAAATCGGTGCAGGTGGCGGAACAGCCGCACATCGAGGTTGATCCGCGCTTTGCCGGCGAATCACCGGAATGAAGGACGGCTCGGGCATCCTGCGCGACGCGCGGCGCATCGTCGTCAAGGTCGGCTCCAGCCTGGTGACCAATGACGGGCGCGGCCTGGACGAGGCTGCGATCGGCGAATGGTGCAGGCAGCTTGCATCGCTTGCCCGGGACAACCGGGAGGTGATCATGGTGTCCAGCGGTGCGATCGCCGAGGGCATGAAGCGCCTGGGATGGTCCGTCCGCCCCCACGAAATCAACGAGCTGCAGGCCGCAGCCGCGGTCGGGCAGATGGGCCTGGCGCAGATGTACGAGACCAAGTTGCGCGAGAACGGGCTGGGATCGGCGCAGGTCCTGCTGACGCACGCCGACCTGGCGGACCGCGAGCGCTACCTCAATGCCCGCTCCACGCTTCTCACGCTGCTGCAACTGGGGGTGGTGCCCGTCATCAACGAGAACGACACCGTCGTCAACGACGAGATCAAGTTCGGCGACAACGACACGCTGGGCGCGCTGGTGGCCAACCTTGTGGAAGCCGACGCCCTGGTCATCCTGACGGACCAGAAGGGCCTTTACACGGCCGATCCGCGCAAGGACCCGGCGGCCACTTTTGTCCACGAAGCCAAGGCCGGCGACCCGGCGCTCGAGGCCATGGCCGGCGGCGTCGGCTCGTCGCTGGGGCGCGGCGGCATGATCACGAAAATCCTGGCCGCCAAGCGGGCCGCCGGCTCGGGTGCTTCAACCGTCATTGCCTGGGGACGCGAAACCGATGCCCTGCTCAGGCTGACGCGCGGCGAGGCCATCGGGACCTTGCTGGTGGCGCAGACGCAGAAGAAGCAGGCGCGCAAGCAGTGGATGGCCGACCACCTCCAGCTGCGCGGCGCGGTGACGGTGGACGATGGTGCGGTAGCCAAGGTCCGCGACGAAGGCAAGAGCCTGCTGCCGATCGGCATGACGGCCGTCGAGGGCGATTTTTCGCGGGGCGACGTGATTGCCATCCGCGACGCGAGGGGCTCCGAAATCGCCCGGGGCCTGGCCAACTACGCCAGTGCCGAGGCCAGGCTGCTGTGCCGCAAGCCCTCCGGCGAATTCGAAAAGCTGCTGGGCTATGTGGCCGAGCCGGAGATGGTCCACAGGGACAATCTCGTGCTCGTCAAGTGAGCCCGGACTAGCGGATCTTTTCCAGGTTCTGGTTTTTCAGGTCGCGCACGATATGCGAAGTGGTGATGGGCGGCGCTGTGCCGGCGCAACCGCCCTCGCGCGCGAAGCGCAGGGTATGCCTGGACACATTGCCGGCCCACAGCGACTTCCATTCAGGCGTGTCCACCTTGCTCCAGCCGCCGCTGGGGTTGTAGCGGGCATAAGTCTTGAACTCACCCTTGTTGCACTGGATGCCTTCGTACATGGCATTGACCGCGCCGCTGCCGCTGCGTGCGACCATGACATAGCGCACGATGCCGTCCTTGCCGATCGAGAGGGTTGCCGGATCGACGCCGAACGACAGTGACGAACCACCGCCGACCTCAACGGGAATCAGGCGGGACACATCGAACGCCGGTGGTGGCGGCGCGTCAAGTTCCTTCCAGTCAGGGTCGGGTGTGGAAAGCTGCGCGGCAGCGCCGACGGCCACGCAGCAAAACGCGGCGGCCACAATTTTGCTAAGGCGCATGCGAATCTTCCTGGTCGGCGGAATGCGAGGACTGCGGATCGGGTTCGAAGCTCCCCCCGGGCGGCAACTCAAATGCGGCGCCGGGCAGCATCTCGTGGCCTGCCTCGTGGTCGCGAGTGCGCATGCCGCTGCGCAGGTAGCGGTTGCGGTGGTCATGGCGCGGCAGGAACCTGGCAAGCTCGGTGAGCGCCATTTCATAGACACCACGCTTGAACTCCACCACGACATCCAGCGGAACCCAATAGTCGTTCCAGCGCCAGGCGTCGAATTCAGGATGGTTGGTGGCGCGCAGGTTCAGGTCCCAGTCGTGACCGACCAGCTGCAACAGGTACCAGATCTGTTTCTGGCCCTTGTAATGTCCGCGCGCGTCACGGCGGATGTACCGGTCTGGCACCTCGTAGCGCAACCAGTCGCGGGTACGGGCAACAATGCGCACATGCTCTGCCATGAGCCCCACTTCCTCATGCAGCTCGCGGAACATGGCCTGCTCGGGAGTCTCGCCCCGGTCGATGCCGCCCTGCGGAAACTGCCAGCTGTGGGTGCGTATGCGCTTGCCCCAGAACACCTGGTTTTTCTGGTTGAGCAGGATGATGCCGACGTTCGGCCGAAAGCCGTCCCGGTCAAGCATAATCAAACCCCAAATTTTTAAACTGAGTTCATTATGCACGCCGGTGCCCGTGCGGCAAGGGGCTTGGTATCTACCTGATCGCCCGCCTGATGAAAGCCTCCCAGTTTTTCGTATCCACCCTCAAGGAAGCGCCCGCAGACGCCGAAGTCGCCAGCCACAAGCTGATGATGCGCGCGGGCATGATCAAGAAGCTCGGCGCGGGCATTTACAGCTACATGCCCATGGGTTTGCGGGTGGTGCGCAAGGTCGAAGCGATCGTGCGCGAAGAGATGAACCGGGCTGGCGCCGTCGAGCTGCTGATGCCCGTGGTGCAGCCCGCCGAGTTCTGGCAGGAAACCGGCCGCTGGGAAAAGATGGGCCCCGAGCTCATGCGCGTGAAGGACCGGCATGACCGCGACTTCATCATCCAGCCGACCAGCGAGGAAGTCGTCACCGACATCGCCCGCCAGGAACTGCGCAGCTACAAGCAGCTGCCCAAAAATTTCTACCATATCCAGACCAAGTTCCGTGACGAGCGCCGCCCGCGTTTTGGCGTGATGCGCAGCCGCGAGTTCATCATGAAGGACGCCTACAGCTTCGACCGCGACGTCGTGGCCGCCAAGGCCAGCTACCAGGTCATGGCCAAGGCTTACCGCGCGATCTTCGACCGCTTCGGCCTGCAGTACCGTGCCGTCGCGGCGGACAGCGGCGCCATCGGCGGCGACCTGAGCGAGGAGTTCCAGGTGATCGCCGCCACCGGCGAAGACGCGATCGTCTATTGCCCGGACAGCGACTACGCCGCGAACATGGAAAAGGCCGAGGCGCTGGCGCCACAGGGTGCGCGTGCTGCTGCGGCGCAAGCCCTGGCCAAGACGCCGACGCCCGGCAAGAGCACCTGCGCCGACGTGGCCGAACTGCTCAAGCTGGATTTGAAGGCGACCGTGAAATCGCTGGTGCTGGCCACCGACGAACTCAACGAACGCGGCGAAGTGGCCAGGACGCAGGTCTGGCTGCTGCTGCTGCGCGGCGACCACGACATGAACGAGATCAAGGCCGGCAAGGTGCCGGGCCTGGACGTGGGCTTCCGCTTTGCCACGGTGGGCGAAATCGTCGAGCACTTCGGCACCAAGCCAGGCTACCTGGGCCCTATCGGCCTGAAGAAGCCGGTCAAGATCGTTGCCGACCGCGAAGTCGCGGCCATGGCCGACTGGGTCTGCGGCGCCAACGAGGAAGACTTCCATTTCACCGGCGTCAACTGGGGCCGCGACCTGCCCGAGCCCGATGCCGTTGCCGACCTGCGCAACATCGTTGAAGGCGATGCCTCGCCGGACGGCAAGGGCGTGCTGGCCATAGAGCGCGGCATCGAAGTCGGCCACGTGTTCTACCTGGGCACGAAGTACAGCAAGGCCATGAACGCCACCTTCCTGGACGAAAACGGCAAGCCGCAGTTCATGGAGATGGGTTGCTACGGCATCGGCATCACGCGCCTGCCCGCCGCTGCCATCGAACAGAACCACGACGAGCGCGGCATCATCTGGCCCGACGCCATCGCGCCCTTCACCGTGGTGGTCTGCCCCATCGGCATGGACCGCAGCCCTGAGGTCAAGCTGGCGGCCGAGAAGCTGCACCAGGACTTGCTGGATGCCGGCGTCGACGTGCTGCTCGATGACCGCGGCGAGCGCCCCGGTGCCATGTTCGCCGACTGGGAGCTGATCGGCGTGCCGCATCGCGTGGTCATCTCCGACCGCGGCCTCAAGGAAGGCCAGCTGGAATACCAGCACCGCCGCGAGAGCGCCGCCACCAAGGTCCCCGCAGGCGAGGTCTTCGCCTTCGTCAAGGGCCGCCTGCAAGCGTGATTAACAGGCGAAAGTGCCTGAAAAGCGCTCTGGGAGTGCTTGGGCCGCTATCGTTTCTGGAGCATTCGCACGCCGGCGCGCAGATCGAGGAGCCGCTGATCGATTCGGTGCGCAACGCGCTGAGCGCCGCCATCGGCAATTCGGCGCCGCCGATTCCGGTGTTCCGCGACACCGAAGGCCGGCTGGCCTACCTGCGCTGGCTGGGCGCCATGAGCGGGCGGCTGCGCCAGCGCAAGGCCGACTTCCAGGAGCGCAAGGAATTCCTGCAGACGGTCTGGTACGAGAGCAAGCGCGCCGGCCTGGATACCGGCCTGGTGCTGGGCCTGGTGCAGGTCGAGAGTGCATTCCGCAAGTTCGCGGTGAGCCCGGTGGGCGCTCGGGGCTACATGCAGGTGATGCCGTTCTGGACTCGCGTGATCGGCGACGGCGATGCGGGCAAGCTGTTCCACATGCAGACCAACCTGCGCTTTGGCTGCGTCATCCTGCGCCATTACGTGGAGCGAGAGCGCGGCAACCTGTTCATGGCGCTGGGCCGCTACAACGGCAGCCGGGGCAAGCCGCAGTACCCGGACGCCGTGTTCGCCGCCAGCCGCAACTGGGACTTCCACAACCTGCCGCCGGTAGAAAAGCCGGCCGACCCGACAAAGACGCCTGACAAGGCGCCAAGCGGACCAAACTGACCGGGGTCGTTCAGGCCGACTGGCCGCCCAGAACCTGCTGCAGCTCACCGTTCTGGTACATCTCCATCATGATGTCCGAGCCGCCCACGAATTCGCCCTTGACGTAGAGCTGGGGGATGGTGGGCCAGTTGCTGTATTCCTTGATGCCCTGGCGGATCTCGTCGTCTTCAAGCACGTTCACCGTGGTCACGCCCTTGGGGTCCACGCCGCAGGCCTTGAGGATCTGGATGGCGCGGCCGGAAAAGCCGCACATCGGGAAGCTGGCGTTGCCCTTCATGAACAGGACGACTTCGCTGTTCTTGACGATCTGGTCAATGCGTTGCTGGGTATCGCTCATTGAAAAACTCCTTGCGGGCCGGGGCCCGTACTGACATTGGGGACGATTATCCCAGTTCAAGCCATTGGCCGCCGGAACACCGCTCGATGCCGGCCAGGTCGCGGCGGCTGGCTACCGCGCTGAAACCGGCTTCGGCCAGCAGGGTCCGGACAGCCTCGGCCTGGTCGTAGCCATGTTCCAGCAGCAACCAGCCGCCCGGTTTCAGGTGGGCGGGTGCCTGGGCGGCGATGGCCCGGATATCGTCCAGCCCGTCGTTGCCGGCGACCAGTGCCGACAAGGGTTCGTGGACCAGCGCCACCAGGTGCGTGTCGCCATTGGCGACGTAGGGCGGGTTGCTGGCGATGAGGTCGTAGGCCGAGGCCGGCGCGCCGGCCAGCCAGCAGGCCTGGCGAAAGCTCACGTCCAGTTTCAGGCGCAAGGCGTTGGCAGCCGCCACTTCCAGCGCATCCGCGCTGGCGTCGACCGCTTCCACGCGGGCATCCCGCCGGGCGTGCTTGACGGCCAGGGCGATGGCGCCGCTGCCGGTGCCCAGATCCACGAGTCGCGGCGCGGCCAGGCCTTCAAGCCGCTCCAGTGCCCATTCCACCAGCGTTTCGGTATCCGGACGGGGCACCAGCACGCGTGAATCGACCTGCAGGTCCAGGCCGAAGAATTCCTTGTGCCCCGTGATGTAGGCCACCGGCTCGGATGTCATGCGCCGCCGGCAGAAGCCCTCGTAGCCTGCAAGAACAGGAGGCTCAAGCTCGTCCGTGTCATGCGCCAGAAGCCAGGCTCGTCCGGCGACGTCACGGCCCAGCGCATGCAGCAAAAGCAGTTGCGCATCGAGCCGCTCCAGCCCCAGCGCAGCGGCGTGTGCGAGTGCCTGCGCAATGTTCACAGGCTCAGGCTCCCGGCCCGAACTCAAGCTCGGCCAGCTGCTCGGCCTTGCGCGCCAGCAGCAGGCCGTCGATCACTTCGTCCAGGTCGCCCTCCATCACGAAATTCAGCTTGTACAGCGTGAGGTTGATGCGGTGGTCGGTCAGGCGCCCCTGGGGGAAGTTGTAGGTGCGGATCCGGTCGCTGCGGTCGCCGCTGCCGATCAGGCCCTTGCGCATGGCCGCGTCCTTTGCGGCGCGTTCGCTGCGGTCCTTTTCCTTGATGCGGGCGGCCAGCACCTGCAGGGCCTTGGCCTTGTTGCGGTGCTGAGAGCGGTCGTCCTGGCACTCGGCCACGATGCCGGTGGGGATGTGCGTGATCCGCACGGCCGAGTCGGTCTTGTTGATGTGCTGGCCGCCCGCGCCGCTGGCGCGGTAGGTGTCGATTCGCAGGTCCGCCGGGTTGATCTGCACTGCTTGCGCCTCGTCGGGCTCGGGCAGCGCCGCGACGGTGCAGGCACTGGTGTGGATGCGGCCCTGGGTTTCCGTCGCAGGCACGCGCTGCACCCGGTGGCCGCCCGACTCGAACTTGAGCTTGCCGTACACCCCGTCGCCCACCACGCGGATCACCACTTCCTTGTAGCCGCCGACTTCACCCGCGCTTTCGCTGACGATCTCGCAGCGCCAGCCCTGGCGCTCGGCATAGCGCGTGTACATGCGCAGCAGGTCGCCCGCGAACAGGCCCGACTCGTCGCCGCCGGTGCCGGCGCGGATTTCCAGGAAGGCGTTGCGCACGTCATCCGGGTCGCGCGGCAAAAGCAGGCGCTGCAGCTCGTCTTCCATTGCCGGCAACTCGGCTTCGATGCTTGCAATTTCCTCGCGCGCCATCTCGGCCATGTCGGCATCGTCCAGCATCTCGCGCGCCTGCACCAGGTCGGCCTCGCGCTGGCGAAAGCGCCCGTAAATGTTCTCGACTTCGCTCACTTCCGCGTGTTCGCGCGTGAGTGCGCGGAAGCGGTCCATGTCGGCGACCACGTCCTGCTGCGAAAGGAAAAAATCCAGTTCCTGCAGGCGGACGGGGTAGCGGTCGAGTTGTTGGCGGAGAAAGGGTTTCATGGGCAGACGCTTGTCATTGCGGGCTTGACCCGCAATCCACGGGGCGGGCCGGGGTAGCTGGATACCGGGGCGAGCCCGGCATGACAGCCGCGAACGTTGGCGGCCGGCGCCGCTAACGCTCTTTGCGCAGGAAGAAATGCTGGATGGCGGTGGTGGCGCGTTCGCGGGCGGCAGCGTCGCCGGCATGCAGTTCGGCCATGGCGCCATGCAGCATTTTCTGCGTCAGCCCTTTGGACAGTGCTTCCAGCACCGCATCCACGTCCTCGCCCCTGGCCAGCAGCTTGCGGGCACGGCCAATCTCGGCGGCGCGCCATTCGTCGGCCTGCGCGTTGAGCTGCTGGATCAGCGGCACCGTGCCGCGCTGGTCCATCCAGTGCATGAAGCTCTGCACACCCGCGTCGATGATGGCCTCGGCCTGGGCCACGGCCGCCTGCCGGTTGGCCTGCCCGGTCTGCACCACGCCGGCCAGGTCGTCCACCGTGTACAGGTACACGTCTTCCAGTGCCTTGACTTCGGGCTCGATGTCGCGCGGCACGGCCAGGTCGA
>CALRME020000121.1:0-7707 GCA_943369045.1 Sphingobacterium thalpophilum | reverse complement strand
GTCGTAGGCCTTGGCTTCGCCGCCAAACTTGGCCGCCAGCACGGTGGCAATGGCCGCCGTCAGCGTGGTCTTGCCATGGTCAACGTGGCCAATCGTGCCCACGTTGATGTGCGGCTTGGTTCGCTCGAATTTTCCTTTTGCCATTTTTCGACTCCGAAAAAGTAACTATCTCAATCAACAAACTCGTGGTGCCCTTTGCGGGAATCGGACCCGCGACCTCTCCCTTACCAAGGGAGTGCTCTACCACTGAGCCAAAAGGGCATTTATTCCTTTCGCCGTACCGACGCGACCTGTGGAGCGGGAGACGGGAATCGAACCCGCGTCATTAGCTTGGAAGGCTAGGGTTCTACCATTGAACTACTCCCGCATCGGGTGAACTTCAAAGACCCTTGCAGGCTTCCCAAAGCCCCACACAAATCACTTCAATACACTTCGCCCGGCCCCAATTGGGGCCTGGTGGAGGAGGCTGGATTCGAACCAGCGTAGGCGTAAGCCAACAGATTTACAGTCTGCCCCCTTTAGCCACTCGGGCACCCCTCCGGCGAACCTCGAAATATAGCACGATTTTGTGTCGCTGGTCACCGCCCCCTGCACGGCGGAGGGTTTGTTGCATCGCAGCATCCACGTTCAAGCCCAGCAGTGGCCCGGGGCGCCTAGAACCTCAAAGCACAGCCCCGCTCGGCCAGCCAGTTGCGCGCCTGCCCCAGGTGGCCGCAGCCAATGAATGGCACCGGCGGTCGCATCGCCGAAAGGGGAGACGGGTGATTTGCCTGCAACACCAGCGCGTCGCGGCCGTGAGCCGCCGCGGTAGCTTCAATCATTGCCGCCTTGGCTTGCGCATGGGCGCCCCACAGCATGTAAACGCAAGGCGACGCCGTGGCTGCGACCTTCCCAAGCAAGGCGTCCGTGAGCTGCTCCCAGCCGCGCCTGGCGTGGCTGGCCGGTTGCCCATCCTCCACCGTCAAGCTGGTGTTGAGCAGCAGCACACCCTGGCGGGCCCATGACTCCAGCGAGCCATCCGCCGGGACGGGCTCTCCGAATTCGCGCTGGCGCTCCTTGAAGATATTGCGCAGCGACGGCGGAAGCCGGACACCCGGCGCCACCGAGAATGCCAGCCCCTGCGCCTGACCCGGGCCGTGGTACGGGTCCTGCCCCACCACCACGGCATGGACGCCGGAAAGCGGCGTCAGCTCCAGCGCCCGGAATGGCCGAGCAGGATAGATGGGAGCGCCACCGGCGAGCCTCTCACGCATGAAGGCCGACAGCTCCTGGCCGCGCGCGCTGTCAAGGAACTCATCAATGACAGGACGCCAACCCTCGGCCACCGGCCAGTCCTGCGGGTTCCAGGCTGCAAGCCGGTCGCCCGGTTGCGCATCGAACCCGAGCTCAGCCTGGCCCGTCATGTCCGCCAAAGAGCGAAGCGAGCGCCGTACCCGGGTCGTCCGCGCGCATGAAGGCCTCGCCAACCAGGAAGGCGTTGACGCCGGCATCGCGCATTGTCTTGACGTCCGCCGGCGCAAGAATGCCGGACTCCGTCACCAGCAAGCGGTCAGCCGGCACGTCCTTGAGCATGCCCAGCGTGGTCTCCAGCGTCACCTCGAAAGTGCGCAGGTTGCGGTTGTTGATGCCGACCAACGGTGTCTTGAGCTTGAGGGCCCGCTCGAGCTCGGCCCTGTCGTGCACTTCCACAAGCACGGCCATGTCGAGCGAGCGCGCAATTGCTTCCAGCTCAGCCATCTGCCCATCGTCGAGGCAGGCCGCGATCAGCAGGATGCAATCGGCACCCATCACCCTCGACTCATAGACCTGGTAGGCATCGACCATGAAGTCCTTGCGCAGCACCGGCAGGTCGCACGAGGCGCGCGCCTGCTTGAGGAAATCAGGCTCGCCCTGGAAGAACTGCCGGTCGGTCAGCACTGACAGACAGGCAGCACTGGTCGTCCCGTCGCCCTCGGCATAGCTCTGGGCAATGTCAGCCGGGATGAATTCGGCGCGCAACACGCCCTTGCTGGGACTGGCCTTTTTGATTTCGGCGATGACCGCACTTTGGCCCGCAGCGATCTTTGCGCGCAGCGCGCCCTCGAAGTCACGCGTCAGCACGCGGCTCTGCGCGTCAGCCCGCACGACGGCCAGGGGCCGGTGTCTCTGGGCCGTCGCGATCTCTTCGCGCTTGACGGCAACGATTTTTTTCAGGATGTCGGACATGCTTGCCTCAGACCGCCAGCGACTTCGTCAGCGCGACGAGCTGCTGCATTTTTGCTTTTGCCGCACCCGAGTCCAGCGCCGCACGCGCCCTGGTGATGCCACCCTGGATGTCGGCCGCCACGTTCGCTGCATAGAGCGCCACGCCCGTGTTGAAGATGACGATGTCGCGCGCCGCGCCGCCCTGGTTGTCCAGCACGCCCTCCAGCATCTGTCTGGACTGCTCAGGCGTATCGACTTTCAGCGCCCGGTTGCTCGCCATGGGCAGTCCGAAGTCTTCCGGGTGGATCTCGTATTCGGTGATCTCGCCGTTCTTGAGTTCGCCGATCTGCGTCGCCGCGCCCAGGCTGACTTCGTCCATGCCATCGCGGCCATAGACCACGAGGGCATGCTCCGCGCCCAGGCGCTGCAACGCACGCACCTGGATGCCCACCAGGTCGGGATGGAACACGCCCATGAGGATGTTGGGTGCGCTGGCCGGGTTGGTCAGCGGGCCAAGGATGTTGAAGATGGTGCGCACGCCCAGTTCCTTGCGGATGGGCGCCACGTTCTTCATCGCGGGATGGTGGTTGGGCGCGAACATGAAGCCGATGCCGACCTCCTCGATGCAGCGCGCGATGGCCTCGGGAGGGAGGTTGATGTTCACGCCCAGGCTCTCCAGCACATCGGCGCTGCCGCTCTTGCTGCTCACGCTGCGCCCGCCATGCTTGCTGACCTTGGCTCCGGCAGCGGCTGCGACAAACATCGAACAGGTGGAGATGTTGAAGGTGTGCGATCCGTCGCCGCCCGTGCCGACGATGTCGACCAGGTGCGTCTTGTCGGCCACGTTGACCTTGGTCGAGAACTCGCGCATCACCTGGGCTGCGGCGGTGATCTCGCCTATGGTTTCCTTCTTGACGCGCAGCCCGGTGATCAGGGCCGCCATCATCACGGGCGACAGTTCGCCGCTCATGATCATGCGCACGATCTTGAGCATCTCGTCATGGAAGATTTCGCGGTGTTCGATGGTGCGCTGAAGCGCTTCCTGCGGGGTAATGGGCATCATGGCCTCCTCTCAGCTTGTGGGATTGTCGGACAGGGCCAGCTTCAGGCCAAAGCCGATGAACATGGCGCCGGCCACGCGGTCGAGCCAGTGCATGGTGGCGCGGACCACGCCGACGCGGGCAGCCAGCCAGGCAGCGGCCAGGGCCCAGCCGATGTTGACCCACAGCCCGTTGAAGTTGAACACCAGGCCCAGCAGCAGGAAGGCCAGCGTCTTGTTCTCCACCGCCGGCGAGATGAACTGGGGCACGAAGGCCAGAAAGAACAACGCCACCTTGGGGTTGAGCGCATTCGTTCCAAAACCCCGAAGAAAGATATCCAGAAGGCCTGAAGAGCTCACCGGTTGTGCTTTATCAGCTTCAAAATTCATAGCAGAAGCACTGGAAAACAACAGCCGTGCACCCACCCAGACCAGGTATGCGGCGCCCGCCCACTTGAGCACGGTGAACGCCGTGGCCGAGGCGGCCAGCAGCGCGCTCACGCCCAGCGCTGCTGCAAAAATGTGGACGAAGCAGCCGGCGGTGATGCCGCACGCTGCGGCCATGCCAGCACGCGCGCCCGAGCGCAGTGCGTTGCTCACGATGTAGAGCACGTCCGGGCCCGGCGTGAGGTTGAGCAGCAGGCCGGCAGCGATGAACAGCAGCAGTTGTTCGGTCGGCATGGTCAGGCCTTCAAGAAGCCGCGGATGGCGCCGATTGCACGGTCGATTCCGGCGGCGTCCACGTCAAGGTGCGTAACGAAACGCAGCCGGTACAGGCCCGTTGCCTGAATGCCCTGCGTCGCCAGGTGGTCGAGCAGGCCTTGCGAGCGATCTCGCGCTTCGCCCGTCAGGTCCACAAACAGGATATTGGTCTGCGGCGCTTCCACCTGCAGACCTTCAATGCCTGCCAGGCCCTCTGCCAGCCGCTTCGCCAGTGCATGATCCTGCGCCAGGCGCTCGATGTGGTGGTCCAGGGCGTATGAAGCGGCCGCCGCGAGGCCGCCGGCCTGACGCATGGCGCCACCGGCCATCTTGCGCACACGGCGCGCGCGGGCGATGAAGTCGCGCGAGCCGCACAGTGCGGAACCCACGGGCGCCCCCAAGCCTTTGCTGAAGCACACCGAGACGCTATCAAAGCATTGCGCGATCCTGCGCGCCTCGCTTCTTGCGTCGCTGCCCGTCACCGCGGCCTGGGCGACCGCGGCATTGAACAGGCGGGCACCATCGAGATGCCTCGTCAGGCCTTTGGCACGGGCCAATTGCGTGGCCTGTTCAACATAGGCCATCGGCAGCAACTTGCCTCCCAGCGTGTTCTCCAGCGCCAGCAGGCGCGTGCGCGCGAAGTGCGGATCGTCGGGCTTGATGGAAGCCTCGATCTCGCCCAGCGCCAGGGTGCCGTCGGCCTGGTGGTTCAGCGGCTGCGGTTGAACGCTGCCAAAAACCGCAGCGCCGCCGCCTTCCCAACGGTAGCAATGCTGCATCTGGCCGACGACGTATTCGTCGCCGCGCTGGCAGTGCGAAAGGATCGCGCACAGGTTGCTTTGGGTGCCGGTGGGCACGAACAGCGCCGCCTCGAAACCCAGCATGCCTGCAATCTTTTCCTGCAGCGCATTGACGCTGGGGTCGTCACCGAAGACGTCATCGCCCAGCGGCGCGGCGGCCATCACAGCGCGCATGGCAGCCGTGGGCCGGGTCACCGTGTCGCTGCGCAGATCAACCACGGCGCTCACGACTTCTGCTCCAGGAAATTCTTCAGCATCGCGTGGCCATGCTCTGTCAGGATGGACTCTGGATGGAACTGCACGCCCTGGATCGCCAGTTCCTTGTGCCGGACGCCCATGATCTCGCCATCGTCGGTCCAGGCCGTCACCGCCAGAACCTCGGGGCATGCCGCCCTTTCAATGGCCAGCGAGTGGTAGCGGTTGACGGTGAACTTCTCAGGCAGGCCGGCGAAGACGCCTTCGCGGGTGGTGGTGATCTGGCTGGTCTTGCCGTGCATCAGCTGCTGGGCCCGGATGATGTTGCCCCCGAAGGCCGCGCCGATGGCCTGGTGGCCCAGGCATACACCCAGGATGGGCAGCTTGCCGGCGAAGTGCTGGACCGCCTCCACTGAAATGCCTGCTTCGGCCGGGGAGCACGGGCCAGGCGAAACCACCAGCAGGTCGGGCTTGCGTTCGGCGACGCCGGCCACCGTGATCTCGTCGTTGCGGTGCACTTCCACCTGCGCGCCCAGTTCACCGAAGTACTGGACGATGTTGTAGGTGAAGCTGTCGTAGTTGTCGATCATCAGGAGCTTCATGGTTCACTCCAGCCCTTCTTCAACCAGTTCCGAGGCGCGCAGCAGGGCCCGGGCCTTGGCCTCGGTCTCCTTCCACTCAAGCTCGGGCACCGAGTCGGCGACCACACCAGCAGCCGCCTGCACGTAGAGCATCTGGTCCTTGATGACACCGGTGCGGATCGCAATGGCCACGTCCATGTCGCCGGCATAACTGAGGTAGCCGCAGGCGCCACCGTACAGGCCACGCTTGTTGGGCTCCAGCTGGTCGATCAGTTCCATTGCGTGCACCTTGGGCGCCCCGGTCAACGTGCCGGCGGGGAAGGTAGCCTTGAGCACGTCGATGCTGGTCATGCCGTCGTTGAGGATGCCTTCCACGTTGCTCACGATGTGCATCACGTGGCTGTAGCGCTCCACCGCAAACGCTTCCGTCACCTTCACCGTGCCGGTCCTGGCGATGCGCCCGATGTCGTTGCGCGCCAGGTCGATCAGCATCACATGCTCAGCGCGCTCCTTCGGGTCGTTGATCAGTTCCTGCTCGACTGCCTTGTCCGCCTCGGGCGAAGACGCGCGCGGGCGGGTGCCGGCCAGCGGCCGGATCGTCACCTTCTGGCCTTCAGGCGTCTGCTCCTGGCGCACCAGGATTTCCGGCGAAGCCCCCACCACGTGGAAATCCCCGAAGTGGTAGTAGTACATGTAGGGGCTCGGGTTGAGCGAGCGCAGCGCCCGGTACAGCGACAGCGGCGACTCGGTGTAGCGCTTCTTGATGCGCTGGCCCACCTGCACCTGCATGAAATCACCGGCGGCGATCAGCTCCTTGGCGCGCTCCACCGCAGCGATGTAGTCGGCCTTTGCAAATTCGCGCTCGGCCGGGAAGGTCTGCGACTGCTTGACCACCGGTGCGCTCACGGAGTACTTGAGCATGTCCTTGAGCTCGCGCAGCCGCTTCTTCGCATTGGCATACGACTCTGGCTGACCCGGGTCTGCGTAGACGATGAGGTACAGCTTGCCCGACAGGTTGTCGATGACCGCCAGTTCCTCGCATTGCAGCAGCAGGATGTCGGGGCAGCCCAGCGTGTCGGGTGGGCAGCTTTTTTCCAGCTTCTTTTCGATGTGGCGCACCGTGTCGTAGCCGAAGTAGCCGGCCAGGCCGCCGCAAAAGCGCGGCAGGCCGGGGCGCAGCGCCACCTTGAATCGCTTCTGGTAAGCCTCCACGAAATCCAGGGGGTTGCCGGCAACGGTCTCCACCACCTTGCCATCGGTGACGACTTCGCTGGAAGCCTCGCTGCCGAATCCGCGCGAGCGGATCAGCGTGCGCGCCGGCAGGCCGATGAAGCTGTAGCGGCCGAAACGTTCTCCACCGACAACGGACTCCAGCAGGAAGCTGTGCTTGCCGCCGTCGCGGGTATGCGCGAGCTTCAGGTAGAGCGACAGCGGCGTTTCGAGGTCGGCAAACGCCTCGGCGATGAGGGGGATGCGGTTGTAGCCCTGCGACGCAAGGCTTTTGAATTCAAGTTCGGTGATCACGGGTTGAGCCTCCAGAGCTCGCGGCAGGTACTGCCGCAATTCATTCAGATTCGGGTGCCTCGGGGGCGAGGCGCGGGGGCACGGGGTGCCCCGTGCAAATCAGCTGCGCACGATTGGCTTGCGCCAGGGCCAGGCTCCCCGGTCGCTCAAACCTGTGATGGTGGTGCGGTGAATGAACATGCGCAAAGTGTAGCAAAGCCCGGTAAAACATTTGCTGACACTCGAAAACCCTGTTGCGCAGGGCGCGCCAAAGCCGCAAAAATGGAAAGCGAACGCTCGTTCTATTTTCAGGAGACAACACAATGAAAGTGCTCAAGAAGCTTGTGACGGCGGCTGCGTTCCTGTGCGCGACCGCGGCGATGGCCGAGATGACTGTGTCCGGCGTCAAATACGAAGACAGCGCCGACGTGCGCGGTGCCAAGGTTCAACTCAACGGCGCGGGCGTTCGTTACAAGGCCGTGTTCAAGGTCTACACCGCCGGCCTGTACCTGGGCAAGAAGGCCGGTACCCCTGAAGAGGTGCTGGCCGCACCCGGCGCCAAGCGCATGAACATCGTGATGCTGCGCGAGATCGACTCCTCGGAACTGGGCAAGCTGTTCTCGCGCGGCATCGAAGACAACATGGACAAGGCCGCGTTCTCCAAGCTCATCCCCGGGGTGATGCGCATGAGCCAGATCTTCAC
>CALRME020000120.1:0-7708 GCA_943369045.1 Sphingobacterium thalpophilum | reverse complement strand
AGAGTGCCGGCGCCCGCCACCACTTCCGGCTGGTCATACGCGTGCGTCATCAAAGCGCCGGTCTGCTTCTGCCTTGCAAGACAGGCTTCCAGCGCCTCGGCGTAGACGGCACCCGTCACGACCAGTTCCGCGCCCAGTTCGCGCAGCTTCGCCTGCTTGGCCGGGCTGGAAACGGTGGGCACGAACACTTCGCACTTCACGCCCAGGGCCTTCGCCGCTGCTGCGGTGGCGATGCCGGCATTGCCGCCGGACGCCACGATTACACCGCTTTCGGGGATGGTGTTGGCCAGCAGGCGGTTGAGCATGCCGCGCGCCTTGAAGCTGCCGCCTACCTGCAGGTGTTCGAGCTTGAGCCAGATCTCGGCACAGTCAATACCCAGGTCAGCGCCGGAAACTTTCAACAGCGGCGTGCGCAGGAGAAATGGCCTGTCAAGCGCTATGGACCTGCTTGAGGCGCTATCGATTTCAGAGCGATTCATGTCAGGTGACCTTTCAGCCCGCCATCGAGCTTCAGGCCCTTGGGCAGCGGAAACTTCACCGTCTCCTGGATGCCGTCCATCTTGCGGATCGACACCGCGCCCAGTGCCTTCACGCGTTCAATGACCTGCTGCACCAGGATCTCGGGCGCCGAGGCGCCGGCGGTCAGGCCCACGCGCTGCTTGCCATCAAACCAGGCGGGCTGCAGTTCGTCGGCGCTGTCGACCATGTAGCTGTCCACACCCAGCTTGCGCGCCAGTTCGGCCAGGCGGTTGCTGTTGGAGCTGGTGGGGCTGCCCACCACGATGACCACGTCCACCTGCGGCGACAACAGCTTGACGGCGTCCTGCCGGTTCTGCGTGGCATAGCAGATGTCCTGCTGCTTGGGCTCGCGCACCTGCGGAAAGCGCGCACGCACGGCGGCGGCTATTTCGGCGGCATCGTCCACGGAAAGCGTGGTCTGGGTGACGACGGCGAGCTTTTGCGTCTGGCCCGGCTGTACCTTGGCCACGTCGGCCACGTCTTCCACCAGGTGGATCCCATGGTCGAGCTGGCCCATGGTGCCTTCCACCTCCGGGTGGCCCTTGTGGCCGATCATGATGAACTCGAAGCCCTCCTTGGCCAGCTTGGCCACTTCCACGTGCACTTTGGTCACCAGCGGGCAGGTGGCGTCGAAGATTTCGAAGCCGCGCTGCCGGGCTTCGTCCTGCACGGCCTTGCTCACGCCGTGGGCCGAGAACACCAGGGTGGCGCCAGGCGGCACGTCGGACAGTTCCTCGATGAAGATGGCGCCCTTGGCCTTGAGCTCATTGACCACGTAGGTGTTGTGCACGATCTCGTGGCGCACGTAGATGGGCGCGCCGAATTTCTGCAGCGCGCGCTCCACGATCTCGATGGCCCGGTCCACGCCGGCGCAGAAGCCGCGGGGTTCAGCGAGGATGATTTCCTGGGGCAGGACGGTGCTTGCGGTCATAGGACGCCGATCACATGGACTTCGAACGTCACGGGTTCGCCGGCCAGCGGGTGGTTGAAGTCGAACAGCACGGCATCGGCCTTGCCGTCCCCGTCGCCATCCTTGCCCACGCGCTGCACCGCGCCGGCATAGCTGCCCATGCCGTCGGGGGTGGGGAATTGCACCACGTCGCCCACCTTGTATTGCTCGTCGGGGTCGCCCATCTTGTTGAGCAGCGCCCGCGCCACCCATTGCTGCATCTCGGGGTTGCGCTGGCCGAAAGCCTCGCCGGGCGCAACGTCGAACGTGGCGCGGGCACCCTCTTCCATGCCCATCAGGCATTTCTCGAGCGCAGGCGAAAGCTCGCCGGTGCCCAGCGACAGCGTGGCCGGCTTGTCATTGAAGGTATTGATGATGTCCCCCGCCGGCCCGCACAGGCGGTAATGCAGCGTGAGGAAGGAACCCGGTTGAACCCGGGGCGCGTTGGTGGCCATGGAAGTCCCGATAAACTGGCCTCCATTGTAGAAACTTAAGCCTTCCCGCCCGGCACCGGCCGCACAAGCCCTTTCCCCATGCCCCTGAAAGACCTCCCGCCTGACGCTCGCCCGCGCGAGAAGCTGCTGGCCCGTGGCGCAGGCGCGCTCAGCGACGCCGAGCTGCTGGCCCTGCTGCTGCGCACCGGCACCGCCGGGCGCGGCGTGCTGCAGATGGCGCAGGAGGTGCTCGACGAATTCGATGGCATTGCCGGCTTGCTCAACACCCAGCCGGAGGACTTGAAGCGGATCAAGGGCCTGGGTGGAACGGCAAAGCGGGCCGAACTCATCGCGGTGCTGGAACTGGCCCGCCGGGCCCTGGCCCAGCAATTGAAGGAGCGCGAGGTCTTCAGCTCGCCAGGCGCCGTCAAGCAGTACCTGCAGCTGCACCTGGCGCGCAAGGGCCACGAGGTGTTTGCCGTGCTTTTCCTCGATGCCCAGAACAAGCTGGTGGCAATGGAAGAGCTCTTCCGGGGCACGCTGACGCAGACCAGCGTCTACCCGCGCGAGGTGGTGCTGCGCGCCCTGCAGCACCAGGCCGCCTCCGTGGTGCTGGCCCACAACCATCCCAGCGGCACGGTGCAGCCCTCTCGCGCCGACGAGGCGCTGACGCAGACCCTCAAGGCCGCGCTGGCGCTGGTGGACGTGCGCGTGCTCGACCACATCATCGTCGGCCAGGGCGACGCGCTGTCGATGGCAGAGAGGGGGCTGCTGTGAAGGCCTCATCCCTGAAAGACCTGCTGCAGATCCAGCAAAAGCTGGAGCAGGACCGCAAGCTGGCTGCCGAACGCGAGGTGCAGCGCAAGGTGGCCGAGCGCAAGGCCGCTGCCGAGAAAGACCTGTTCACACGAGCCGCCGGCGCCGTCAAGCCGATCCGCGCCGCGACCCGCGTGCTGCTGGCGCCCGAGCCCCCGGCGCCGATCGCGGTGCAGCAGCAGCTGGACGACCAGCGTGTGCTCAAGGAAGCCATCAGCGACCAGTTCGATGCCAGCACGCTGCTGGACGTGGACGACGCCATGAGCTACCGGCGCACCGGCATAGGCACGGACGTGACACGCAAGTTGCGCAAGGGCCACTGGAGCATCCAGCGCGAGATCGACCTGCACGGCTTGCGCAGCGACGACGCACGCGATGTGCTCTCGGCCTTCATCCGCGAATCGCACAAGCAGGGCCTGCGCTGCGTGCGGGTGGTCCATGGCAAGGGTCTGGGCTCACCGGGCAAGACGCCGGTGCTCAAGGGCAAGGTGCACAGCTGGCTGATCCAGAAGAACGAGGTGCTCGCTTTCGTGCAGGCGCGGGCCGATGAAGGCGGTGCCGGGGCGCTGGTGGTACTGCTGAGCCCCGGTTTCTAGAACCTGACCTGCGTCATCACTGTGCCGACCGCCACCAGCGGCACAAAGTTCATGGCAATGCCCGAGATGTGCAGCTTGCGGAAGCGCCGGATGGCCTCAGTGTCACCGTCGTGCATGGTGGTGCGCAAGGTATCCATGCGGGTGAGCATCCAGCGGCGCACCATGACTTCCACGAAGGCAAGACAGCCCATGCCCACTGCCAGGTCCATCCGCCCGAAAAGCGCGTACCCGACCGCCGCGGCCGTCGCCATGACCGCGACGATGCGGTAGCAATAGTGAAAAACCTGGCGGATGACGCGCGAATCCATGGGCACGTCGTGCTTGAGGATCAGGAGTGGCGTGGAGCCCAGAACGAAGAACCCCAGCGACATGAGCAGCAGCACCGTCGAGACGAGTGCGAGCACTTTGGGAAACATGGTGGGCGTCTCCTGTTGTAGTAGTGGGAAATCACTATAGACCCCATTCTTTCATGGGGCTGACGCCCGACAGGCCTTCATCCGTGGGTGTTGCGCATCCAGTCGGCGGTCTGGAAAAAGCTTTCCTTCAACCGGCTGCGCAGATCCTGCGGCACACCCGTCTCGCCCATGGCCTGGTCCATGCAGGCCAGCCACTGGTCGCGCTCCCTGATGCCGATGACGAAGGGCATGTGACGCATGCGCAGGCGCGGGTGGCCGAAACGCTCGGTGTAGTGCTGCGGCCCGCCCAGCCAGCCGCACAGAAACCAGAACAGGTGCTGGCGCGCCTTGGTCAGCTCGCTGCCGTGGGCGGCACGGAGTTCCTTGTAGCCGGGCTCCAGGTCCATCAGATCGTAGAAGCGCTCAACCAGCGCCTTGACCTTGTCTTCGCCGCCTATCCATTCGAACGGCGTTTCTGCGGGGGGCTTGTCCTGGATCTGCATGGCGCTATTGTCCCCGGACAGTGGCCGCCACCCGGCGGGCCAAGGCTTCGATGCCACCGGGCGACAGGTCGTCCGACACGACGGACTGCCGCTTGTCCCATTCAAAAAAGTGGGCGCCCTGCGATTTGGCGTAGGCAGGGTCGTAGTGCTTTTCGGCCAGCTCGGCGAACAGCGGCCGCAGCTTTCCCGCCAGGGCCATGGCCTGCCAGTCGCCGATCACCGCCTTGCCATGCAGGTCCTTGAGCATGCCCAGTTGCCCGGCCAGCCAGTCGGGCTGGTCGCCCAGGTAGGCGTAGTCGCGCAGCAGGTAGTCCAGCCGCGCCTCGAAGCTGGCGGCCACCTCAATGCATGGCGCTGCACGCATGCGCTCGACCAGTTTCACCGGCACATTGAGCTTGCCGATGCGGCGGCTTTCGCCTTCCACGTACAACGTGCGCGAGGTGTCCACACGCTCCAGCACCGAAGCAACCTGCGTCTCGAATGCTGTCTGTGACGGTTGCGGTTTGTCGGGCAGCGCGCCTAGCAGCGAGCCCTTGTGGCAGGCCAGCGCCTCCAGGTCCAGCACCTGCTCGCCTTGCTGGGCGAGGGCCTGCAGCACGCGGGTCTTGGCGCTGCCGGTAGCGCCGCAAACGATCACCAGCGGCAACGCGGGCGCCAGTTCGTCGATCAGGTCGATCACGTGGCGGCGCCAGCTCTTGTAGCCGCCATTGAGCTGTTGCGCATCCCAGCCCACCAGCCGCAGCCAGGTGGTCATGGAGCCACTGCGCAGGCCGCCGCGCCAGCAGTACACCAGGGGCTTCCATTTGGCGGGCATGTTGGCGAATTTCTCGCGCAGGTGCTTTGCCAGGTTGGCCGCCACCATCGCGCCGCCCACACGCCGCGCCTCGAAAGCGCCCTGCTGCTTGTACAGCGTGCCGACGATGCGGCGTTCCTCGTCGTCGAGCACCGGGCAGTTGATCGCGCCGGGAATGTGGTCGATGGCAAACTCGGCCGGCGAGCGCGCGTCGATGATGGCGTCAAAGCCGTGGCGGTCGGCCACGCGCACGGGTGCCTTCATGGCTTGACGTGCAGCGCCGGCGTCCCGGCTTCCATGCGGCCGACCACGGCGGCCGCGCCGAAACCTTCAGCGGCGAACACCGCCAGCACCTTGTCCACGGCCTGCGGCGTGCAGCTCACCAGCAGGCCTCCACTGGTCTGCGGGTCGGTCATGAGCGATTGCGCCAGCGGCGGCAGCGCGGCATCGAGCACCACGTCGCTCCCGTAGCCAGCCCAGTTGCGCGCTGAGGCGCCCGTGATGAAACCATCCCGGGCCATGGCCAGAACCCCAGGCAGCATCGGCACACGGCCCCAGTCGAGTACGGCGCGCAGGCCCGCGCCGCGCGCCATCTCCAGCGTGTGCCCGGCAATGCCGAATCCGGTGATGTCGGTCAGTGCATGCACACCGTCGAGCTGCGACAGGGCAATGCCCGGCGTGTTGAGCTTCGTCGTGGTGGCAATGAGCTGCTCGTAACCCGCGGCGCCGAGCTTTTCCTTCTTCAGCGCCGCCGACATGACGCCCACCCCCAGAGGCTTGCCCAGCACGAGCACGTCGCCGGCCTTCGCGTCCTTGTTGCGCCGCACCTTGTCCGGGTGCACCAGGCCCAGCACCACCAGGCCGTAGATGGGCTCGACCGAATCGATGGTGTGGCCGCCTGCGACGGGAATGCCCGCCGCCTGGCAGACCGAGTTGCCGCCGCGCAGGACCTCGCCGATCACGGCCACCGGCAGGCTGTTGATGGGCATGGCCACGATGGCCAGCGCCAGGATGGGCCGCCCGCCCATCGCGTAGACGTCGCTGATGGCATTGGTGGCGGCAATGCGGCCGAAGTCGAACGGGTCGTCGACGATGGGCATGAAGAAGTCGGTAGTGGCGATCAGCGCCTGCGTGTCATTGAGGCGGTAGACGGCGGCATCGTCAGCCGTCTCGATGCCGACCATCAGTTCGGGCGGGATGAGGCCGCCGGCCGTGCCCTTGAGGATTTCGGACAGCACGCCCGGCGCGATCTTGCAGCCGCAGCCACCGCCATGGGAAAAACTGGTTAGGCGAATGGGGGGAGTCATCCCGCCATTGTCGCCGACCGGCCCGTCAGCAGGCCCTGGCCCGGCTACTCGGCAGAAGCCCGCCGCAGCGTCTCCACCACTGGCCGGTTCAACACCTCCCGCAAGCCCCACCAGCCGGCCGCCAATGCCAGCAACGCGCCGGCGCCGGCACCCACCAGCGGCACCCACAGTGAGGCCGTCCAGTCAAAGTCGAAGGCGTATTTTGCAAGCCCCCAACCGACCACCGAGGCCACCGTGCTGGCCAGGAAGCCCGCCAGCAGGCCGACACCGGCCAGTTCCGCGCGCTGCACCTGGCGCAGCAGGCTGGCGCGCGCACCGACGGCCCGCATGATGGCGTATTCGCGGGCCCGCTCCTCGCGCGTGGCGGTAATGGCGGCAAACAGCACCACCACACCGGCCGCCAGCGTGAAGCCGAACAGGAATTCGATGGCGCGGATCACCTTGTCCAGAACGCCCTGCACCTGGTTGATAGTGCTGGTCATGTCCACGTTGGTGATGTTGGGGAAGGCCCGCACCAGCTCATTGTCGAAGCCCTTGCGCTCGGGCGCCCGGAAAGCGCTCATGTAGGTCACCGGCACGTCCACCACCTTGCTGACAGGATAGATGACAAAGAAGTTGGCCCGCATCGAACCCCAGTCCACCTTGCGCAGCGAGGTGATTTTCGATTCGGCCTGCATGCCGCCCACGTCAAAGCGCAGCGTGTCGCCCAGCTTCAGGCCCAGGGTTTTGGCGATGCCCTCTTCGACGCTGATGGCGCCGGCTTCCTCGCTGGCCCATTGCCCTCCCACCAACTGGTTGTGCGGCGGCAGGGCCGCACTGTGCGAGAGGTTGAATTCGCGGTCCACCAGCCGCTTGGCACGGTCCTCGGTGTAGTCCTCGGGCGTCACGGTCTTGCCGTTGACCGCCAGCAGGCGGCCGCGGATCATCGGGTACCAGTCGTACTTCTTCACGCCGCCCTCGCCCAGCGCCTTGCGGAAAGCGTCGCCTTGCTCGGGCATGACGTTGATGACGAAGCGGTTGGGCGCATCGACCGGCGTTGCCTTCTTCCAGCTTGAAATGAGGTCAGTGCGCAGCAGCACCAGCAGCACCAGCGCCAGCAGGCCCACGGCCAGCGCGCTGACCTGCACCACGGCGTAGGCCGGCCGGGCCGAGATCTGCCGTGTGGCCAGCACCAGCCAGCGCGGTGCCGTCGCTTCGTTCACGCTCTTGCGCAGCAGCTTGACCGCCACCCAGGCCAGGCCGGCGAACAGCAGCACCGCCACGCCGAAGCCGCCGACCGCGATCGCTCCCAATAGCAGGTCGCTGCTGGCGGCCAGCAGCAGCGCGGCAAAGCCCAGCACGCCGATGGCCAGCACGGCCGCAGAGGCCGGCTTCAAACCGCCCAGGTCGCGCCGGA
>CALRME020000119.1:0-7727 GCA_943369045.1 Sphingobacterium thalpophilum | reverse complement strand
CGCCAGTGTTGCTTCAGCGGGTTGTCAATCTTTCACGCAGCGCGCTACCAGCGGCAGCAGGGGGTAGCGCAGGATGGCTTCGCGGCCGCTGGCGCCCAGGCCGAATTCGGCGCGCATGCGCGGGTTGCTGTAGACCGACTGCTGCGGCGTGGTGCCGCCCGCGTCGCGGTACAGCACGTCGTAGCCGCGCGGCCCGGCGTCCAGCATGGCGGAGTCGTCGACGAAGCGCGCGGTGAACGAGATGTTGTGCTCGCAGCGGTACAGCGGCAGGCCCGCGCCGGGCTGCGCAGCGCAGCCGGCCAGAAGCACCACGGGAATCAGCAGGGCCAGCCTGTTCATGCGTTCACCTTGTCATTTCGGCCACAGCACCCACAGGCGAAGCGGCTGCTTCAGCCGCCCGGCCACTTCGCCCGCTTCAGTGCCCCAGCCGGTGAAATAGTCGGCCCGCACCGCGCCGGTAATCGCGCTTCCGGTGTCCTGCGCCAGCACCAGGCGCTGCAGGCTGGTCACCGGCCCGGCTGAGGCCAGCCACACGGGCGTGCCGTAGGGAATGCTCTGCGGGTCCACGGCGATGGAGCGGCCGGGCGTAAGCGCCACGCCCTGCGCGCCGCGCGGACCGAAGCCGGCCTCGAAATCCGGCAGCGGCTCTTCGCGAAAGAACACCGTGCGCGGATTGCTCCACAGCATTTCGTTGACGCGCTGAGGGTTCTGCTGGGCCCAGGCCTTGATGCCGGGCCAGGACGCATCGCGGATCGCGCCCTGCTGCAGCAACCAGCCGCCCACGCTGCGGTAGGGGTGGTCGTTGGTGCCGGCGAAGGCCAGGCGCACCGTGCGCTGGCTGCCGTCGGCCTCGGCCACGCGCAGGCGGCCCGAACCCTGGATCTGCAGCACCAGCGCATCCAGCGGGTCAGCCAGGTAAGCGATCTCGCGCCCGCGCAGCGCGGCTTTGGCTTCCGGCAGGGTGTCGATTTCCTGGCGCGAGTACCATGGCTTGCGCTGGCCCAGGCCGGCAGGCGTCCGGTACAGAGGTACGGCATGCGTGGCGCTGGGGTTGCGCTGGGCGTCCAGCATGGGCTCGTAGTAGCCGGTGAGCAACCCGTCCGATGCGCCCTGCAGCGGCTCGACGCGGTACGGCTGCAGGCGCTGGACCATCCAGGTGCGCTGCTCGTCGGGCGAGGCGATCGACAGGCGCCGCACCTCGGGGCACAGCGGCGCCAGCGCGGGGCCGGGCCGCTCGCAGCTCTTGGTCCAGGCATTCCAGGCTTCGTGCAGGGCGTCTTCGCCAAAACCCGGCAACTCGGCCCAGCGCACTGGCTGCCAGCGGCTTTTGGCCTGTGTGATGGCGCCGGGCAGGGGCCCGTCGTCGCCTGGCAGGGCGAAAGGCGTTGCAGAAGGCGCCGCAGGAACGGCCGGTGCGGGCGTCGCCGGCTCAGGGGGCAGCATGGGCGCGCTGCCGCAAGCGGCGAGCATTCCTACAATCAGCGCCATCCAAAGGAATTTCATGGGACTGATTCTGCTTGAAGCGCTGCTCGCGCTGGTGCTGCTGGTGGGGATTGTCTGGTGGACGATGTTCTCCGGCCGCGACAAGGGAGAATTGCCGCCGGACGACGACAAGCCGTCCTGACCGGCCACACCCGCTACAGGCTGCGCAGGAGGTTGGCCAGCTCGACAGCCGACTTCACTTCCATCTTGTCGAACACACGGGCCCGGTGCACTTCCACCGTGCGCACGCTGATGTCGAGCTGGTCAGCGATCAGCTTGTTGGGCAGGCCCTCGACCACCAGCCGCATCACGTCGCGCTCACGCTCGGTCAGTTCGGTCAGGCGCGACTGCAGCATCGTCTTTTCGCGCCGCGCCGAAAGCACGTCGGCCGAGCGCTTGATGGCCTGTTCGATGCGGTCGACCAGCGCGTTGTCGGAGAACGGTTTTTCGCAGAAGTCGAAGGCGCCGCGCTTGACCATGTCCACCGCCGTCGGCACGTCGGCGTGGCCGGTCAGGAAGATCACCGGCATGACTTCGACCAGGCGCCGCTCCACCAGCTTTTCAAACAGCTCCAGGCCGCTCATGCCCGGCATGCGCACATCCAGCAGCAGGCAGCAGGGCTGGCCGGGCGTGTAGCCGGCTTCGAGCATGCGCTCGAACTCCTCGCCGCCGCCGTAGCTCTCGGACAGAAGGTGGCGCGAGCGCAGCAGCCAGGCCAGGGCCTCGCGCACGCTGGCGTCGTCGTCGACGATGAACACGGTGGCGTTAAGCGCTGGTTGCATGCAGGGGCGTTTCGGCGGACGTATCGGAGGCAAGGCCTGAATCGCTGGATTCGCTGGAATCCACCGGGAGGGTGAAGACGAAAATCGTACCCTGCGGCACGTTGGGTTCGAATGCGAGGAATCCCCCATGCTGCTCAACCACGGTGCGGCACAACGACAGGCCCAGGCCCATGCCCTCGGCCTTGGTGGTGAAGAACGGCGTGAACAGCTGCTGCTTGACCTCGTCCGGTATGCCGGGGCCGAAGTCGGCAACGCGAAATTCCAGCCAGGCCTTGGCCTGCGGCGAGCGCTCGCCACCGGAAACCTTGCGCACCTGGATCACCAGGGAGGGGTTGCCCACGTGGGCCAGGTCCATGGCCTGCATGGCGTTGCGCGCGAGGTTAAGCAGCACCTGCTCGACCATGGTGCGGTCGCACAGCACGGGAGGCAGGCCGGGCGCCACATGCGTCTGCACGCGGATCGACAGCTTGCGCGCCTGCAGGCTCACCAGCGGCATGATCGCGTCCAGCAAGGCCTGCGGCGCGGTGGGCTCGCGGTCCTTGTCGCGCCGGCGAACGAAGTCGTGCACGCTCTTGATCACCTTGCCGGCCCGCTCGGCCTGCTCGCCGATGCGCTGCATGGCGATCTGGATGTCGGCGAGTGCATGCGGGCCTTCCTGCAGCATGTTCATCGAGCCGGTGGCGTAGCTCGAAATGGCCGCCAGCGGCTGGTTGAGTTCGTGGCTGAGCAGGGAGGCCATCTCGCCCACCGTGGCCAGCCGCGCCGTGGCCTGCAGCCGCTCCTGGCTGGCGCGCGAGAGTTCCTCGATGCGGCGCTGCTCGCTGATGTCCAGGAAGGCGCTCATCCATCCGGTCTGCACGCCATAGGCATTGATCAGCGGCGCCTCGATGATCAGCACCGGAAAGCGCGAGCCATCCTTGCGCATGAAGACCGACTCGAAGCCCGTGCGCGGCGGCGCGTGCTCGCCCGAAAGCCGGATGTCATGGCGCTTCTGGTATTCACCCACCAGCTCGGGCGGCCAGTAGGGCGCTGGCGTGCCGTGGCCCAGCAGCTCCTCGGTCCCGAAACCCACCATCTGGCAGAAGGCCGGGTTGACGTAGGTGATGCGGCCCTGCAGGTCTCGCGCGCGAAGGCCGGTCACCAGAGAGTCCTCCATCGCCTTGCGGAATGCCAGTGCGTCGGCCAGGTCGTGCTCGGCGCGCAGGCGCCGGCGCATGTCGCGGCCCAGCAGGAACAGCACCGAAACCAGTGCGATCGACATGGTCGTCACCAGTGCGGTGAGCACGTTGGGGAACAGGTCTGGCGCGCCGCGCCAGCTGTCCATGCGCAAGACCATGGTGTTGCCCGGCAGGTCCAGCAGTTGCTGCGAGGTGAACACCCGGCTGCCGCGGCGTGCCGAGCCGTGCAGCGCCAGGCGCGTGCCGTCGGCTTCGGTGAAGGCCACTTCCTGGCTTCGGGTGAGCTGCGGCCCGACCAGGTTGGACAAAATCTCCGAGAGCGAATAGGTGCCGATCACATAGCCCGTGAGCTGGCCCGCCGTGACCTGGGGCAGGCACAGCTCCATCACCTCCAGCCCCAGGCCGTCCATCTGCGGCACGAAGTAACTGGCCGAATAGGCCGGCCCGCTGACCCGCCGCGCGTTGGCACAGGCCAGCGCAACGTCGGCCTGCGCATTGCTGCGGCCCAGGCGGGCGAACACCGGCGGGCGGTATGGCGTGTCCAGTTGCGCCAGCGTCTGCAGCTGCGCGTCGCGCCATTCGATGCGCAGCCACTCACGGTGCTGGCGCAGCAGGCCGTTGGCTTCTATGGTCCACAGCGACGGGCTGGGGCTCCCGGCCTGCAGGGCCTGCAGGCTCTGCACATTGCGGGTCAGCGCCGCGCGGATGTCACTGAGCGCATCGGCGGTGTCGCGCTCCAGCTTGGTCTGCACCTGGCTGGCCTCGTAGCGGCCCGCCAGCCAGACCAGGGTGGCCAGCAGTGCCACAACCAGCGCCACCAGCAGGGTCCACAGCGACCAGCGCAGGTAAGCCCACAACCGTCGCGGACCTGGCCTCATAGCACCCTGTGCTCCAGCGCCGGCAGTTGCTGGCGCAACTGGGCCATCCTTGCCGCGTCCAGCGTGGCCACCACCACGCCCGCGCCTTCAGGCCGCTGGTTGAGCACCGCACCCCAGGGATCGACCACCATGGAATGGCCCCAGGTACGGCGGCCGTTCTCGTGAACGCCGCCTTGCGCGGGCGCGACCACATAGGCCAGGTTTTCCACGGCGCGGGCGCGCAGCAACAACTCCCAGTGCGCCTGGCCTGTGACGTAGGTGAAGGCACTGGGCACCAGCAGCACGTCGGCGGCCAGGCGGCGGTAGAGCTCCGGGAAGCGCAGGTCGTAGCAGACAGACAGGCCCACGCGCCAGCGGTGCCCGTCTCGCGCCTCCAGTTCGAAGGCCTGCGGCTGGCTGCCGCCCTCGATCACACGCGACTCGTCGAACCGGTCGCGGCCATTGTCGAAGCGGAACAGGTGGATCTTGTCGTAGCGGGCGACGCAGTCGCCTGCTGGAGAGAACACCAGGTGGCTGTTGCGCACGTGGGCCGCGCTGTCGGTGGCCAGCGGCAGCGTGCCGCCGGCAATCCACAGGCCCAGGTCCTGCGCCGTACGCGCCAGGAAGTCCTGGATGCGGCCTTCGCCAAACTTCTCGCGAACCGCCAGCTTGTCGACGTCCTTGTGGCCCATCAGGCAGAAATACTCGGGCAGCACCGCAAGCTCGCAGCCCACATCCGCGGCCTGTTCCAGCAGTTCGCGGGCGGCCGCCAGGTTGTCTTCGACCGACGCCGCCGACACCATCTGCAGCGCGGCAATTTTCAGTGTGCCGGTGCTCAATTGCCGGCTCCCGAACGGCTGGTGGCCGGCGCACCCGGGCTGGCGGGGGGTTCAGCCGCGGCCTTGCGGTCGACCTTGGTGATGCGCGGGTCGGCCCAGGTGCCGTCGATGTGGAATTCCTGCGTGGCCGCGCGGATCAGGGGCTGGCGCAGGAACAGCTGCGCCAGGATGGTGGACAGGCCGATCACCGGGTTGATCGCCGCCGCCACCAGCGAGGCGGTGCCGGCGTTGATCTCCGGGACCACCACCACCTTGAGGTCCTGCGTTTCCTTCGCGATGTCGGCCCGGCCCTCCATCAGCACCGCCGCATTCACGCCCTTCATCTGCAGGTTGTTGGTGGCGGCAATGCCCTGCTGGATGGTCACGTCACCGCGCACGAAGTCAAAAGCAAAGCCTTCGCTGAAAACATCGCGGAAGTCCAGCGTCAGCCGGCGCGGCAGCGACTGCAGGCTCAGCACGCCCAGCAGCTTGGCCAGGCCCGGATCGGCCTTGAGGAACTGTCCCGATTCGACGTTGACGTTGAAGGCACCGCTCATGGACGGGTGATCCATCGACAGCGGCGAACCCAGCCACGACACCTGGCCTTCCATGCGGCCCTTGCCCCGGCGGATCACGTCCTTCATGCCGAAGCGGTTCAGGAGCTGGCCAGAGTCGGCAATGTCCAGCCGGAACTTCATTGCGGTGCGGCGGCGCTCGGCCACAGGCTTTGCCCCGGGGCGCGTGGTTGCGGGGGCAGGCGTGGCTGCCTGCGCATCCAGCGCCGCCCAGTTCCCACTGGCGGTAAACACCGCCTCGGGCAACGTGATGTTGAGCTTGTTGAGCCGCCATTCGCGCGCGCCGCCGTCACGCGCGACCGTGCCCGCCCCGCGGTTGACGGCATCGATTTCCACCCGCCCCAGCTTCTTGCCTCGCAGTTCGAAATCCTCGACCACGATGTCCAGCGCCGGAATGTTGGTGGGTTGCTCATCGAGCAGCGCCTCCACCTGGGTGGCCTCGGACGCCGCGATGTTCAACCGCGCCAGCCGCGCGAACACGCGCCCCGCGCCGGCGCCCGAAGGCTGGCGGTATTCCAGGTAGCCGTTGAGCTCGGTGGCGTCCAGGTTAGCGCGCCAGGTCAGGCCGTCGCGTGAGCCGCCAACCACCACGTTGTGCAGCGTACGGCCCTCGACCGTCAGGTCCTTGGCGCGCACCGCGATCACGGTTGGCAGGTAGCTCAGGGCCGCCGTCGCGCTGGCGTTGGGCGTGGTGGCCCGCAGCGACGCATTGCCGGTGGCCGGCCCCGCCGCCGCGGACAGCGCGTCCTCCCAGGCGTCAATGTTGACGCCCGACAGGTTGATGTTGGCCGAGACGCCCTGCTCGACCACCTGCGCCGATTCGCCGGGCGCCAGGCCCACGGCGATGCTGCCGCGGATCACGCGAGGCTCGGGGCCCGAGATGTCGCGGACATAGACAATGGAGGCGATCCTGCCGATGTCCAGCGAAAGCTGGTCCTGAAGGCGCACCGGGCTGCCCGGGCCGGAAGCGGCCAGCGACTCACGCCGCAGCGCGGTTTCAAACCGCAGCGGCAGCTGGGCGTCGGCTGCCTTGTTCAGTGGCGCCGGCAGCGCCAGGCCCAGCCCCTGCAGGTTGCTCTGCACCAGGATCTCGCTGGCGCCCTTGCGAAAGCCCAGCACCGCCGTGTAGGCGGCGCCGCCGGTCGCGTCCTTGGCCAGCCGGGCCAGGAAGCCCAGTTCCCTGGCCTGCCGCAAGCCCTCGGCCGTCACGGTTCCCTGAGCGCGCAACTGGATCGGCGCGTCGGCGGCCGTGATCTGCGAGGCCTGGCGGTTTCCGCCTTCGAGCCTGAGCTCGCCGCCCAGCGCCCGGGCCTGCGCGCCGCTGATCCAGAAACCGTTCTCGTTGAATGTCACCAGCCCCCTGGCCCGCGCCAGCATGGGACTGTCCGGCGTGATCTGTAAATCGCTGCCGGCCAGCGTGACGCTGCCCGAAACCTTTGATTTCTCGATCTGCGCCAATGGCAGCGCCAGCTTGAGCTTCACATCGGCGTCGCCGGTGGCGGTCGCGTTGGCCAGGGCCTGGCCCATCATGGGCGACAGGGGCGAGCCATTGACGATGGCCAGCGCCTCGGCCAGCGGCCCCTTGACCTGTCCGTTGACGCCGATCACGCTGGCCTTGAGTTCGGGGATCTGCGCATCGGCCTTGAAGGACAGACCGTTCGAGCCCAGGAAGCGGCCGCTGGCGTTCTTCACTTCCATGCCGCCACGGTCGAAAATCAGTTCGCCCGACAGCTGCGTGAGCGCCGGCCAGGGCAGGGCGTTGGTGCGCTGCGAGATGCTGCGCGGTACATACGCGTAGGTGGCGTTCTGCACATTGGCCGAAATCCGGAACTCGCCCAGCTTCGGGTCGGCGGCAAAGGGAAAGTCACGCAGGTTGCCCTTGACCCGGAATTTCGCGCCGCTGGCGCTGCCCTGCTGCACCGCCTCCTGCACGTAGTCACGCGTGGGCTTGGGCACGCCCAGCGGCAGGTAGCGCCAGACCCGGGTGCCTTGCGCACGGCTGATGCCAGCCTGCAAATCCAGCACGCCCGGAAAG
>CALRME020000118.1:0-7756 GCA_943369045.1 Sphingobacterium thalpophilum | reverse complement strand
ACTGTGATATGTCCTGGGCGGCCGCGTCGGTGGCGGCGGCCAGTGCGCGCACCCCGCCGGGCGCATCGGGCGTGGCGGCCGGGCGCTGCACGCTAATGCTGCGCTGCCCCAGCAGCTTCTCGCCGGCGGTGGTGTTTTCCATCAGCGTCGCGCGCAGGCGCAGCAGGCCGGCGCTTTCCTTTTCGGACGAGAACACGTGCGAGAACTCTTCGAGCTCCACGCGCAGGATGCGCGGCACCGCGCCGCCGGCGCGTGCCAGCACGGCGCTTTCGTCCAGCGTCAGCACCACGCGCTCGCGGCCCAGCACCTCGCGCAGCCGCTGGCGAACCAGCGCGGGCGGCGGTGCGCTCCAGCGCGACTGCGCATAGGCGCGCAGCTGGTTGCCGTCTGCATAGTTCAGGCGGTAGAGCACAGCCGTGCCGTCCAGTGCACCGGCCGCGTCAATATCGCCCAGCGCCAGCGTCGGCAGCAGGGCCCCCCGGGCGGGCGCCACCGCACCTTCGGTCGCAGGTGCGCCCACGCCGAAGTCGTACAGGGTGCGCGAGACAGGCTTGTCGACCAGGCCGGCGCAACCGGCCATGAAGCCTGTCACGAGCAGTGCGGCGAAAAGCGCGCGGGGTGTGCGGGCAAATGCGGTGGTCATGATGTTCATCGTCCTGCCTTCGGTGCGGAAAAGCCGTCTTCGCCGGGGCCGGGTTCGACCTTGCCGGTGCCGAAGATGAGCGATTGCGGGTTGTCATTGATGCCGTTGACGGCGCGGCTCAACTGCCGCACGGCGCGCGAGGTGTCCTCGGTCACCCGGTTCAGGCGCGGCAGCGTGGCGGCGTTGAAGCTGTCGGCGGCGTGCGACAGTGCCTCCGTGCCCTCGGCCAGCTTGTCGATCGGGCCGTCCTTGGCGTTCAGGCGCTTGGCCGTGTTGCCGATCTCGCGAACCGCGCTCTTCGCCTCGTCGCTGGTGCCCTTGAGCGAGGCCACCGCCGCGTCAGCGTTCTTCACAAAGGCCGGGATGTTGACCCGGTCAGGCCCCAGCTGCGCGTTCAGGATGGAAGTGAGGTTGGTCGACAGCGCGCTCACGCTGGTGGCGGCCTGCCCCACGCTCTCCAGCGCGGCCGCGAGCCGCTTCTGGTTGGGGTCGTCCAGGATCCTGTTCATCTTGGTGGTGATCTGCTCGACCTGGTCCAGGATGACTTCACCCCTGGCCGTGATCTTGGCCAGCAGGCCGGGCTTGAGCGGTATGCGCGGCGGATTGTCGTCGTTGGGTTTCAGGCGAGCGGCCACGGTGCCGCCGTCGTCCAGCTGCACGAAGGCCAGGCCCGTGACGCCCTGGAAGCTGAGAACCGCGAAAGTGGCTTCGGTGACCGGCGCGCGGCTGTCGATCTCCAGGCGCATCAGCACGTTGCCCGCAATCTTCGGGTCGAAACTGATGGTGGTGACCTTGCCCACGTCCACGCCGCGCAGCCGCACGTCGGCCTGCGGCTGCAGGCCGGTGATGGTCTCGCGGGTGGAGATTTCGTAGATGTCGCGGTCGCCGTGGTCGCGTGTCAGCCAGGCGGCCAGCATCACCAGCAGCGCTGTGACCGCCACCACGAAGATGCCGGCGGCCATGGCATGGGCCTTGTTTTCCATTGGGCGGCTCTCTTTCTGTGTCTTGTCGGGTTACACGGCAAACGGGTATTCGCGCAGCAGCTCCATGGCACGCTGGCCCCTCTCGCCGAGGAAGAAATCGTGGACGAACGGGTGCGGGAAAGCGATCACGTCCTTGGGCGCACCGGTGACGATGACCTTCTTGTCGGCCAGCACGGCAATGCGCGTGGACAGCTCGAACAGCGTGTCCAGGTCGTGCGTCACCATCACCACCGTGAGCTCCATGTCGCGGTGCAGCGAACGCAGCAGTGTGACGAATCCGTCCGAGCTTTCCGGGTCCAGGCCGGCGGTCGGCTCGTCCAGCAGCAACAGGGGCGGGTCCATGATCAGCGCCCGCGCCAGCGCCACCCGTTTGATCATGCCGCCCGAAAGGTCCGACGGCAGCTTGGTGGCGTCCTCGGGCTTGAGGCCCACCATCTGCAGCTTGACCATGGCCGCGTCCCGGATCAGCTCGGGCGGCAGTGTCTTGAGTTCGCGCAACGGGAAGGCCACGTTCTCGATGACGTTGAAGGCCGAGAACAGCGCGCCGTGCTGGAACAGCATGCCCACGCGGGACGCCGCGCCCTTCTCGCCCAGGCGCGCGGGCGGCTGGCCCAGCACCTTGATCTCGCCGGCGCTGGGCGTCTCCAGCCCGAGGATCTGGCGCAGCAGCACCGTCTTGCCGGTGCCCGAACCGCCGACCAGCGACAGCACCTCGCCACGCTTGACCTCCAGGTCCAGGTCCTTGTGCACGGTGTTCTCGCCGCTGGGCGAGGAAAAACTGGTGCGCAGCTTGCTGATGGAAATGAGCGGCTTGCCCTCCGGCGGCAGCAAGGGTGTGTCGAGCAGGGCTTCTTCGCTGCTGCTCATATGCCGACCTCCTTGAACAACACCGCGAACAGCGCGTCCACCAGGATCACCACGGTGATGGAGGTGACCACCGAGGCTGTCGTGCCTTCGCCCAGGCTTTGCGTGTTCGGCCTGACGCGCAGGCCGTAGTGGCAGCCGATCAACGCGATGAGCACACCGAACACCACCGACTTGCCGGTGGCCAGCACCAGGTTGCCCAGGCTCACCGCGGCAGGCAGCGCATTGAGGAAGAAGGTCGGCGTGATGCCCAGGGACACATCGGCCGCCAGCATGCCGCCGGCCAGCGCGCACAGCGTGGTCCACACGCTGATCAGCGGCATGGCCACGGCCAGTGCCATGGCGCGCGGCATCACCAGCCGGTAGCTGTGCGAGATGCCCATGACGCGCATGGCGTCCAGCTCTTCCGTCACCCGCATCACGCCGATCTGCGCGGTGATGGCCGAGCCCGAACGGCCGGCGATCAGGATGGCGCCCAGCATGGGGCCGAGTTCGCGGATCAACGAGACGCCCAGGATGTTGACGATGTAGGCGTCGGCGCCGAACTGGCGCAGCTGCTGCGACGTGAGGTAGGCCAGCACCACTCCGATCAGGAAACCCACGAGCGCCGTGATCGGCATGGCCGAGGCGCCGATGCGGTACAGGTGGCCCGACAGGTCGCGCCACGGGCCGTCCTGCGGCGCCCTGGCCAGCGTGATGAGGTTGAGCGCCAGCTGGCCGACCAGCCGCACGAAGCCCTTGATGTGGCGCACGCCCAGCAGCGCGGCGCTGCCGAAGGTGGTGAGGCGCTCGCCCCAGGTCGTCGTGTGGGCCTGCGGCGCGGCCACGGCATACTGCGCGACGCGCTCGAATACGGCTTGCTGCTGCGGCAGGGACTTCACGTCCTGCGGCATCTTGCGGCCCCAGTGGTTCCACAGAAGCTGGGCTCCCAGGTGGTCGATCTGGCCGGCCTGGGTCAGGTCCCAGCCCTGGCCGGTGGATTCGGCCAGCGCCTGGCCGGCGGCTGTGTACACGCCGGGCCGGGCGAACTGCGCCGCCGTCCAGTGTCCCAGCAGGCGTGCCGGCCCGCCTTGGGGCGTGCCAGCAGGCTCGACGCGGGGGGTGTCTTCCTCCATGCGGGTGGGCGGTCCAATAGTTGAGCCTGCCATCCTACCTGCAGGGCTTATTCCCCGGTGTAGGAATCGAAGCCGTGCGGCAGGCTTGCCACAGCAGCGACAGGCCGGCGCGCGATGGCGCTGTATAACCGGCCAGACAGGCTGTATTCGAGGAGACAGGCATGAGTGAAACCCCATCGTCCACCGACCTGCTGGTCGAGCAGCGCGGACCCGTGCTGTGGCTGACCATCAACCGCGAGGAGCGGCGCAATGCCATGAGCCATGCGGTGCTGGCGGGCATGGGCCAGGCCGTTGCAGACGCACAGGACAACCGCGAGGTGCGCGCCATCGTGGTCACCGGCACCGGCAGCAAGGCCTTTTGCGCCGGCGCCGACCTGCAGTCGGCCAATGCATTCACCTCCGACTATTCCGAGCCGCGCGGTCACCTGGCGCAGCTGCTGCGCATTGCCAAGGCCAGCCATGTGCCGCTGGTTGCTCGCGTCAACGGCGCCTGCATGGCGGGCGGCATGGGCCTGCTGTCCATGTGCGACATAGCGGTGGCCGCGCCGCACGCAGTGTTTGGCCTGCCGGAAGTGAAGGTGGGCGTGTTCCCGGCCCAGGTGCTGTCGGTGCTGCAGCACCTGATCCCCCGGCGCAAGCTGGCCGAGATGTGCCTGACGGGCGAGCCGCTGTCGGCGGCCGAGGCGCTGGAAATCGGGCTGCTCAACCATGTAGCGGATGAGGCCGGCCTGGACGGCAAACTGGACTGGCTGCTGGCCCGCCTGCTGGACAAGTCGCCCGCCGCCATCCGGCGCGGCCTCTACACCATGAAGAAGATCGAGGCCATGGGCTTTGAGGAGTCCATGGCATTTACCGAAAGCCAGATTGCCCTGTTCACGCTGACCGACGACGCAAAGGAAGGCCAGGCCGCCTTCCAGCAAAAGCGCAAGCCGCAATGGACGGGGCGATGATGGGCTCGCCGGACATTCCCCGCGTGGTCCGCATCGGGGGCGCCTCGGGCTTCTGGGGTGACAGCGGCGTGGCGGCGCCGCAGCTCGTGGCCAAGGGCGAACTGGACTACCTCGTCTTCGACTACCTGGCCGAGCTCACCATGTCCATCCTGGCGGCCGCACGGGCCAAGGACCCGCAGATGGGCTATGCGACAGATTTCGTCACTGTGACGATGAGAGCCATCCTGAAAGATGTGATCGCGCAGGGCATCCGAGTCGTGAGCAATGCGGGCGGGGTCAACCCGCAGGCCTGCGGCCAGGCCATCGCCCAACTGGCATCGGAGCTGGGCGTGGCGGTGAAGATCGCCGTGGTCGAGGGCGACGACGTGATGCCGCTACTGCCGAAACTGCGCGGCGAGGACGTGCGCGAACTGCAAAGCGGCGCCGCGCTGCCGGCCAAGGTGCTCACAGCCAATGCCTACCTGGGCGCGCTGCCCGTCAAGCAGGCGCTGGACTCGGGCGCGCAGATCGTGGTGACCGGCCGCTGCGTCGACAGCGCGGTAACTCTTGGTGCGCTGATGCATGAGTTTGGCTGGGGCACAGACAACTACGACCTGCTGGCCCAGGGCAGCCTGGCAGGCCACATCATTGAATGCGGCTGCCAGGCCACCGGCGGCCTGCACACCGACTGGGAAAGCGTCCCCGACTGGGCACACATCGGCTACCCGGTGATTGAATGCCACGCCGACGGCCGCTTCGTCGTCGGCAAGCCGCCGGGTACCGGCGGGCTGGTCAACACCGCCGTGGTGGCCGAGCAGATGCTCTACGAGATCGGCGACCCGCGGCGCTACCTGTTGCCGGACGTGAGCTGTGACTTCACTGCGGTGACGATGCGCGAAGCAGGCGAGCAGCGCGTTGAAGTGCGCGGTGCGCGCGGCATCGCGCCCGGGCCGGCCTACAAGGTATCGGCCACCTACATGGACGGCTTTCGCTGCACGGCACAGCTCACCATCGTGGGACTGGATGCAGCCAGGAAAGCCCGGCGCACCGGGGAGGCCATCCTGGAGCGCACGCGTGAACTGTTCGCCCGGAACGGGCTGCCCGACTACAGCCGCACCCACATCGAGGTGCTGGGCAGCGAGGCCGGCAACTACGGCCCGCACGCGCAAGCCGGCGGCGTGCGCGAGGCGGTACTGCAACTGGCGGTGATGCACCCGGTCAAGGCGGCACTCGAATTGTTCGCGCGCGAGATCGCGCCCGCGGGCACCAGCTGGTCGCCCGGCACCACCGGCGCGGGCGGGCGCCCCAGCCCCTCACCGTGCATCCGGCAGTTCGCCTTCCTGCTGGACAAGTCGCGGCTGGCGCCCGGGGTTCAGCTCGATGGCATGTTGCTGCCTGTGGCGGTTCCGTCGGGCCAGGCGCCCGTGCCCGCTCCGGCATCAGCCTCCCTTCGGGCTGAGCCAGTCCAGGCCCAAGCCACTTCGCAAATCCCCCTCATCGAACTCGCCTGGGCCCGCTCCGGCGACAAGGGCAACACCTCCAACATCGGCGTCATTGCACGCCGGCCCGAGTGGCTGCCGCACCTGCGCGCGCAGCTCACCGAGGAGCGCGTTGCGGCCTGGCTGGCGCACCTGGTGCAGGGCCCGGTGACGCGTTACGAGGTTCCAGGCATCCACGCGCTGAACTTCGTCTGCGAGCAGGCGCTGGACGGGGGCGGCATGGCCAGCCTGCGCAACGACCCGCTGGGCAAAGGCATGGCGCAGATCCTGCTGTCGATGCCGGTCGATCCTCCCCCGCGCGCAAACGGATAGCTGCGACGTTCCGCACAGCTTTGACTGTCCGCAATTCCCAGCTTCGGTGTCAATTGCGCCGATGGAAATTTGCCGTACCAACTTCTAAAGTTGGCTCATGCATGCCGACAGTCCGCTCCCCGTTTTCAGCTGCGCTTCCGACGCAGACGCCAGCGCCGCCGGGACACTGCTGTCGGGTTCGCGCTGGGCCAATTCTGGCCACAGCGGGCCGACGGTCCTGACCTATTCCTTCGCACCGACCGGCAGCCCGGCGGTGAGCGCCTTCAGCGCCGATGACCAGGCGCAGGTACGCACCGTGTTGCGGGGCATTGAAGCCGTCTGTGGCGTTCGCTTTATGGAAGTGGCCGACGCGGCCGGTGGTGGCGCGATCCGCTATGGCTACTCACAGGAGCCCGAAAGCCTGGCGTTTGCCGGCATGGCCTACTACCCCTCGAACGCGCCCCAGGGCGGCGATGTGTGGCTGGCACCGGCGCAGTCCGCCTCTGAATGGGACTATTACCGCCCCCACCTGCTCTTGCACGAGACGCTGCATGCGCTGGGCCTCAAACACCCTTTTTCGGGTACCAATACGCTGGCCACGCAGGACGACTGGATCGGCAATACGGTGATGAGCTATTCGCCGGTTGCAGGCAGCCAGAACGGCGCCCTGTCCAAATACCCTTCGCAGCCCATGCCGCTGGATGTCGCCGCCCTGCAGTTGCTGTACGGGCCGGCGCAGCACAACGCGGGCGACACCGCCTACGACCTGTCCGCGCCAGCCTGGCACGACGGCTTCCAGGTGCTCTGGGACTCGGGCGGGCGCGACCGACTCGATGCCAGCGGCCTGGAATGGGGGGTGCGGCTGGACCTGGCGCCCGGCGCGCGCAGCGACATCGGCAACGTCGTGTTCGCGCACACGATGGTGGCCGCCACCAGCCGCCTGGTGAGCTACTCCTGCACACTGGCCATTGCGCAGGATGTGACGATCGAAGACGCCACGGGCAGCGCCTGCGCCGACAGGATCAGCGGGAACATCACGGCCAACCGGATCGATGGCGGCGACGGCAACGACTGGCTGGCAGGCCTGGGCGGCGACGACCTGCTGACCGGCGGCGAGGGCGTGGACACTGCCGCCTTCGGCGGTGGTCGCGGCGACTACTGCGTCTACCGCGGAACCCAGGAAATGGCCGTGATGGCCCTGCGCGGACCGGATGGCTGCGACACGCTGCGCGGCGTGGAACGCCTTGAATTCGCCGACGGCGATGTGGCCTTCGACATGGACGGCGCCGCCGGCCTGGCCGCCCGGGTCGCCGGCGCCGTATGGGGGCGCGCCAGCCTGGGCGACCAGGCACGCATGGGCGAGCTGATCGGCGCGGCCGACAGCGGCATGAACGCACAGTCGCTGGCGCAGTGGGCGCTGGATCACGGCGGG
>CALRME020000117.1:0-7767 GCA_943369045.1 Sphingobacterium thalpophilum | reverse complement strand
AGGCTGGCGGCCGCGCTGCACTATGTGGCTAATGGCACGTGCCCGGCGCGGCTGCCGGTGTCTGGAGCGGCGCTGGCGCGGGCGAAGGCGGGCGCGTCCCCCGGCGCTGCGGCGGCGGTCGGGGAGAGTCCGGGCCCGCAGATGGTGCTGGACTGAAAACGCTCAAGCAGGATGGGCGCGGCTTGCAGGCCGAAAATGCTCCGCAAGCCGCATGGAAATTGCTTGAGCGTTTTGCGCGCCGTTTCACATCAACAGGTGCTCACCCGCGTTGTCGCCGCCCAGGATCACGTAGTTGACCTTGCGGATGTCCATCAGCTTCTTGCCACCGGCATAGGAGATGGAGCTTTGCACGTCCTGCTCCATTTCCACCAGCGTGTCCGCGAGCTTGCCCTTGACAGGCTCCAGGATGCGCTTGCCCTCAACGTGGCGGTACTCGCCCTTGTTGAAGTCGCTGGCCGAGCCGTAGTACTCCTTGTACAGCTTGCCGTCTACCTCCACGGTCTGGCCGGGCGATTCTTCGTGGCCTGCCAGCATGGACCCGATCATCACCATGGTGGCGCCAAAGCGCACACTCTTGGCGATGTCGCCGTGCTCGCGGATCCCGCCGTCGGCAATGATGGGCTTGGTCGCCACGCGGGCGCACCACTTGAGCGCCGACAGCTGCCAGCCGCCGGTGCCAAAACCCGTCTTCATGCGGGTGATGCAGACCTTGCCCGGGCCGATGCCGACCTTGGTCGCGTCGGCGCCCCAGTTCTCCAGGTCGATGATGGCCTCGGGCGTGCCCACATTGCCCGCGATGATGAAAGTCGAGGGCAGCTTGTCCTTGAGGTGCGCGATCATGTTCCGGACGCTGTCGGCATGGCCGTGCGCGATGTCGATCGTCACGTACGCGGGCACCAGGCCCTGTGCGGCCAGCTGGTCCACGGTGTCGTAGTCGGGCTTCTTCACGCCCAGCGAGATCGACGCGTACGCCCCGGCCGCGTGCATGTCGCGCACGAACTTCACGTTGTCCAGGTCGAAGCGGTGCATCACGTAGAAGTAGCCGTTCTGGGCCATCCACAGGCAGAGGGTCTCGTTCAGGACCGTCTTCATGTTGGCCGGCACCACCGGGATGCGGAAGCTGCGCCCGCCCAGTTCCACGCTGGCGTCACATTCGGAGCGGCTTTCCACGCGGCATTTGCGCGGCAGCAGCAGGACGTTGTCGTAATCGAAGATTTCCATCAAAGGCTCCAGAAAACTGTTGTTGAACAGGTGAGCGCTTGGACGGGACCCGGTTTTTTCCTGCAGGCCAGAAAAACAAAACCGGGCCACAAATGCTTGGGCCCGGTGATTGATTTTACCCGCCCGGCGCGGCCGGTGCGCATCTGGACTGCGCTATAGCCCTTATATGGCCCCGTGAATCCTGCACCCAGCCCACGACCCGCAGGCGTTCGGGGTTGGCGCCGGCCGGGATGCTCATGGGCCGGGATTCGAACCGGCGCCGCTGTTCGGCGGCGGTCATGGCCGCCTTGCCGCCCCACGAGGGCTGCAGCGCGTTGCGCACCAGGTTGCGTTCCACCGGCGAGCCCTCCGTGCCGGCCGGCAGGGTTTCAACCAGCAGCAGCCAGGCCGTCCAGGCCTCGCTGCCGGCGGGCTTGAGTTCAATGGAAGCGCCCAGGTAACCGTTGAAGGGCAGGCCGTGTGCCACGCGCAGCCGCTGGGAGGAACGCCGGGCGGCGGACTTCACGCTGTCGGCGGTGGCCGGCACGGCGCGGCCCAGGGCCTGCAGCCGCTCCAGCCCTTCGCGCGCCGCCACGGCCGACAGCGGCGCGTCGTCGCCTTTGCTGCCCGACAGTACCCAGTCGATCGCCAGTTCGCCCTTGCCGGCCTTCGGCGTGGCAGCGTCTGCCCAGCAGGTCTCGCAGTCGGCGTTGATGAAGCGTTCCGCGAGCACCGCCGGCCGCGGTTGGCCGTCGCTGGAGCAGAAGGATTGCGCTGTTGCGGTCCCGCAAGCGCCCGCAAGCAGGAGCAAGGCAGCGATAACTGGCAGGCGTGCGGCTGGTGACATGTCGTTCATCGGTACTTCCTACAATGGCCCTATGTTCCCAGAAGTCGCCGGCGAGGCTCCGCTCTTACAAAACCTCAATCCCGAACAGCGCGCGGCTGTCACCCTTCCCAACGAGCACGCCCTGATCCTGGCCGGTGCGGGTTCGGGCAAGACCCGCGTGCTGACCACCCGCATCGCCTGGCTGCTGTCCACGGGCCAGATCTCCCCCGGCGGCGTGCTTGCCGTCACCTTTACCAACAAGGCCGCCAAGGAAATGATGGTGCGCCTGGGCGCCATGCTGCCGGTGAACGTGCGCGGCATGTGGATAGGCACCTTCCACGGCCTGTGCAACCGGTTCCTGCGCGCCCACTACAAGCTGGCCAACCTGCCGCAGAGCTTCCAGATCCTGGACACGCAGGACCAGCTCTCGGCCATCAAGCGGGTGATGAAGGCCAACAACGTCGACGAGGAGCGCTTCCCGGCCAAGCAGACGCAGTGGTTCATCTCCGGCTGCAAGGAAGACGGCCTGCGCCCCAACATGGTGGAAGTGCGCAGCGACGAGGACCGACGCAAGGCCGAGATCTACCAGCTGTATGAGGACCAGTGCAACCGCGAAGGCGTGGTCGATTTCGGCGAGCTGATGCTGCGCAGCTACGAACTGCTGCGCGACAACGACCCGATCCGCGAGCATTACCAGCGGCGCTTCCGCCACATCCTGATCGACGAGTTCCAGGACACCAACAAGCTGCAGTACGCGTGGATCAAATTGCTCGCCGGCCAGGGAACTCCAGGTGCCACAAGCGGCACGAGCAGTGTGCTGGCCGTGGGTGACGACGACCAGAGCATCTATGCCTTCCGCGGCGCGCGGGTGGGCAACATGGCCGACTTCGTGCGCGAGTTCAACGTGGCCCACCAGATCAAGCTGGAGCAGAACTACCGCAGCTACAGCAACATCCTCGATTCGGCCAACAAGCTGATCAGCCACAACAAGACACGCCTGGGCAAGAACCTGCGCACCGACCAGGGCCCCGGCCAGCCGGTGCGCATCTACGAGGCGCCCACCGACCTGGCCGAGGCCCAGTGGATGGTCGAGGAGATGCGCCACCTGGTGCGCGGCGAGGGTACTGAAGCGGGCATCCGCCGCCAGGAAATCGCCGTGCTCTACCGCAGCAATGCGCAGAGCCGGGTGATCGAAACAGCGCTGTTCAACGCCGCCGTTCCTTATCGCGTGTACGGCGGCCTGCGCTTTTTCGAGCGGGCTGAAATCAAGCATGCACTCGCCTACCTGCGCCTGCTGGAAAATTCCAACGACGACACGAGCTTTCTGCGCGTGGTCAACTTTCCGCCGCGCGGCATTGGGGCGCGCAGCATCGAGCAATTGCAGGACGCGGCGCGAGCCGCCGGCACCTCGCTGCATGCATCGGTGGGCGCCACCACTGGCAAGGCGGGCGCCAACCTGGGCGCTTTCGTCGCGAAGATCGATGTGCTGCGCGAGCAGACCCAGGGCCTGACGCTGCGCGAGATCATCGAACTGGTGCTCCAGCATTCCGGGCTGACCGAGCACTACAAAGCCGAGCGTGAAGGCGCCGACCGCATCGAGAACCTGGAAGAGCTGGTCAATGCGGCGGAGAGCTTCGTCACGCAGGAAGGCTTCGGCCGCGACGCGGTGGCGTTGCCGGTCGACGAACTGGGCCCGGGCACGCTGCGCCAGGCACCGGCCAGCCAGGGCCTGGACCCGAGCCAGCCTGAGGTGAACGAGCCCGCACCCGACTACGTGCCGCCCGATGCTGAAACCGGCGAGACCTTGTCACCGCTCGCAGCCTTCCTAACGCACGCCGCGCTCGAATCGGGCGACAACCAGGCCAAGGCCGGCCAGGATGCGGTGCAGTTGATGACGGTGCACGCGTCAAAGGGCCTGGAGTTCGATTGCGTGTTCATCACGGGGCTGGAAGAAGGCCTGTTCCCCAGCGAGCGTTCCATGGCCGACTACGAAGGGCTGGAAGAGGAGCGGCGGCTGATGTACGTGGCCATCACCCGGGCGCGCCAGCGCCTGTACCTGAGCCATTCACAGACGCGCCTGCTGCACGGCCAGACCCGCTACAACGTCAAGAGCCGCTTCTTCGACGAACTGCCCGAAGGCGCGCTCAAGTGGCTCACGCCGAAAAACCAGGGCATCGTCAAGTCAGCCTTTGGCTATGGTGCCGGCTACCCCAGCACGCGCACCGGCGGCTTCAGCAAGGACTACTCCGCCTCAACCACCTTTGCCAGCCCACCCGTGCCCGCGCAAAAAAGCGAGCCCGCGCACGGCCTGCGCGCCAACATGAAGGTGTTCCACACCAAGTTCGGCGAGGGCACGGTGCTGACGCTGGAAGGCGCCGGCGAAGACGCGCGTGCGCAGGTCAACTTCCCGCGCCACGGCATCAAGTGGCTGGCCCTGAGCGTGGCCAAGCTCACGCCGGTGACCTGAATCCCGGCCTAGTCACCCATGTGGTGCCAGAGGTGCTCAGGCAGGGCCTGCAGGAAGGTGTAGGCGGCTTGCAGCGCGCCCTGGCTGGCAGCCCATTCAATCTGGTCGCGCAGGCAGATGCGCTTGGACATGGACGATGTGGCACGCCACGCCGCGCCTGACATCGCGTGTGGCGGATGCTTGACCTGACGGTTGGGCAGCTGCTCGTAGAAAAGCTGCCACTGCTCGGGTAGCGGGCAGACCCGGTTGTTGCGGCGCGACTCCTCGATCACGTCCTGCAGTGTCAATGCCTTGGCGTTACGCAACGCAGGCTGACTGGCAGCTTCCTGCAGGCGCATGTGCAGGGACGCGGGAGCGGTGGGCGCAAAACCAGCGTCGTGGCTGGCGCTCAGGTCGTTGAAAAGCGCCCAGGCAGTGTCCGAATTCTGCTCGACCGCCTGGGGCGCGGGGATGGAGTCCCCGAAAATGGGAAGGCGGTCGAGGGCTGGTGTTTTTTTCGGCGTGGGTTGCATTTGTAACAGCATAAAACGTAACGGCTGAGCTGCAACTGATCCGCGTCAAAACTGTGCAATTCAGCGTAAAAGTTTGCCATCGCGTCCGATTACCGTCACTTCCACGAAGCGCGAGCCCACGTGGTTGTCGGCAGAAAAGCTTACTTTGAAGCCACCCACGTCGTAGCCGTTCATTTTTTCCAGCTGCGTGATCACCTTCTGGCGTGTCGGGTCGGCGCCGCAGCGGCGGATCGCCTCCACCAGGATCTTGGCGGCGATGAACGATTCCATGCTGGCGTACGAGACCACCTTCTCGGGCTGGTACTTTTTCATCAGGCCCTGAAACTCGCGCGCCACCGGCACCAGCGGCGAGTAGGGGTAGGGCATGACCTGCGAAATGCCAATCCCGCGCGCGTTGTCTTCGCCGGCGTTCTTGAGCAGTTCCTTGAAGTTGACCACCGAGATGCTGAACAGGCGCGCCTTGCTGCCCTGGCCGCGCATCTTCTTGATGAAAGCAGCCGACGCCCGGTTGACCGAGACCATGATGATGGCGTCGGGGTTGGCCGGGGCTATGGCCGCGACAGCGGCGTCCACTTCCTCGGGTTTGGTGCGGTCGTAGCCGCCCTTGGCCACGGCTTTCATGCCCAGCTTCTGCAGGGCCTGCTCGGCCCCGGCCAGGCCGCTCTTGCCGAAGGGGTCGTCCTGGTACATCACGGCGAAGCGGCGAAGGCCTATGGTGTGCAGGTGCTCGACCATGCGCGCGGTCTCATCGGTGTAACTGGCGCGGATATGGAAGATGTTGGGGTTCATCGGCTCGCGCAGGTCCTGCGCGCCGGTATAGGGCGCCAGCAGGGCAATCCCGGCGTCTTCGAGCACCCGGTTCTTGTTCAGCGCCAGCACGTTGCCGGTACCCACAAAGCCGAACAGCGCCAGAGGCTTGTCATCCGCCAGGATCTCGCGGGTCAGGGCCAGGGTCTGTTCGGGCTTGTAGCTGTCGTCCTTGACCACCACCCGGATCTTGCGGCCGTAGATGCCGCCGTTGGCATTGATGTGGTCGAAGTACGCCTTGCCGCCGGCCACGTATTCGTCGCCGGTGCCGGCGATCGTGCCGGTGAGCGGCGCCACCTGGCCGATGACCAGTTCTTCCGCGGCACTCGCGCCGGTGAGAGGGAGCAGGGCCAGTGTGCCCAGCAGGGCGGCGGCCAGTTTCTTGCGCAGCATGGATGTCTCCTCAAAGGTGATTGGAATTTCTGCAATGCAGAATAGAAATGCCATTTGCAGAATTGATTGTGGAATGCACAGCAAGGCCACGCACTAGGGTTTGCCAATGGCAAGGTGCCGTTCAGTCGTGTGGGTGACAGCGCTTGCTACACTGGCATTCCACACCGCAGAACCCGTATGGCCACTTCATCACCTGCCACCCGCAAGCCCGCCACGGGCAAAGCCAAGGAAGACCGCCACTTCGTCACCGCCCTGGCGCGGGGCCTGGACGTGCTTTCTGCATTCCGTTCACGCGACCGCATGCTGGGCAACCAGGAACTGGCGCGCCGCTGTGGCCTGCCCAAATCCACAATCTCGCGCCTGACTTACACGCTGACCAAGCACGGCTACCTGGAGCACACCGAAGACGCCAATGGCGCGCCGGGCTACAAGCTGGGCAGCGCGGTGCTGGCGCTGGGCAGCGCCATGCTGGCGCGCATGGACATGCGCCAGATGGCGCGGCCGCTGATGCAGGAGCTGGCCGACCACTCGCAGGCCATGGTGTCGCTGGGCATGCGCGACCGCCTGTCCATGATCTACGTAGAGAACTGCCGCAGCGAGTCGGCGCTGACCCTGAGCCTGGACGTGGGTTCGCGCATTCCGCTTGCCACGACCGCCATGGGGCGGGCGTATCTTGCGCTGTGCACCGACAGCGAACGCGGCGCGCTGATGGAGCGTATCCGCGAACTCGACGAAGTGGCCTGGCCCAGGGTGCGAGAGGGCATCGACAAGGCGCTCGCCGAATACAGGGAGCTGGGCTGCTGCACCTCGCTGGGCGAATGGCAAAAAGATGTGAATGCGATTGCGATTGCTTTCCGCCCGCCGGGCGGGCGCAGCGTGATGGCGATCAACTGCGGAGGCCCGGGGTTCAACCTGTCGCCGCAGTTCCTGCTCAATGAGGTGCGGCCGCAGATGCTGGCCCTGGCCAGCCGGCTGCAGGGCCTGGGCGGCGCCGGCTGAAACCAGGCGGCACCAAAGCGGTGTAAACACTGCATCCGATAAGCTCCCGGCTGCGTTTATCACTCAGGCTCCCGCAAGGCGCGGGGTCCACGGAACCGGACCACAAGGAGAAACTGACAATGAAATTCAAGCACTTGATGCTGGCCCTGGCCTGCGCCGCAAGCCTGGCGCAAGCCGCCGATACCCCCGGCAGCAACCCCAGCGTGCGCGCGCCTTCCGTGGCCGACCGCATGCAGACTGCGCGCCGCGCCATCGAGGTCAAGGACTGGAACCGCGCCATCACGGAGCTCAATACCGCCGCCCGAGAGGAGCCGCGCAATGCCGACATCCAGAACCTGCTGGGCTACAGCCACCGCAAGAGCAACTCACCCAACCTGCCCAAGGCTTTCGAGCACTACAACGCCGCGCTCAAGCTCGACCCGAAACACAAGGGCGCACACGAATACATCGGCGAGGCTTACCTGATGGACAAGAAGCCGGCCGAGGCCGAGAAGCACCTGGCGCAGCTTGAGTCAATCTGTGGCGGCAAGGCCTGCGAGGAATACCAGGACCTGTCCAAGGCG
>CALRME020000116.1:0-7767 GCA_943369045.1 Sphingobacterium thalpophilum | reverse complement strand
ATTCATCGTGTCGCACCCGTCCGTGACCTGCGCCATACCGGCCACCAGCAACGTGGCCCACGTGCGTCAGAACATGGCGGCCGCGCGGGGCCGCATGCCCGACGAAGCCATGCGCCGCCGCATCGCGGAGCATGTGGGAAAGCTCGCATGAGCGAGTGGTGGACCTACGAGCTGTCGGACTTCCTGATGTTCTCGCCGCGGACCTGGCTGCGGCTGCTGGAGATGCACAACAGCCATTGGTCGTGGCTGCGTTTTTTCTCGCCCCTGCCCCTGCTGCTGATGCTGTGGCCCGCAGGCCGCCACGCGGCCTTGTTGCTCGCCGGCATGGCTTGGGTCTTCGTCGCCTGGGCCTTCCATTGGCAGCGGTTTGCTGACGTCAACTGGGCGGCCAACTACTTTGCCCTGGCGTTTGCATTGCAGGGCTTGCTGCTGGCGGTGCTGGCTCTTTCCCCTCGCCGGAAGCAGGCCGCCACCCCGGATGCGCAGGCGCGGCTTGGCTGGCTGCTGATCGTGCTGGCCCTGCTGTACCCGCTGCTCGCGCTGGCCTTGGGCCGGCCGCTGGCCCAATCGGAATCGTTCGGGCTGATGCCGGACCCAACGGCACTTGCCACACTGGGACTGGCCTTATGCGTGCGCGGAAAGCTGCTGCGCTGGCTCGCTCTACCCATCCCCCTGCTGTGGTGTGCTGTCACCGGTGCCACCCTCTGGACGCTGCACATGCCCGAGTGGTTCTTGATGCCCTTGGCGGGCATGCTGGCACTGGCGCTCATCTTCCTGCAACCGGCGTCCCGGCCTACAGACACGTCTTTTGACACAGCCTAGTCTTGGCGTTGATGTACCCCGAAAACGATCCTCCGCAAGACGGGCAGCCAGCCTCTTCAGGCACCGGCGAAGGCGCCGACAGCGCGATGGCCCGGATGAAAACCTTGCAGTCGGCACGCGGCGAGCAGGAACCCCAGGCTCCCGGGCACGACAGTCCGGAGCAGCCTGGCGGCGCGGCCTGAGCCTGTCAGATGCCCTTTTGCTCGCGCCAGGCCGCGAATGCCGCCTTCGTTTCCGCGTCAGGCGGGTAAGTGCCGGGGAGCGCGGCGCCGCCTTCGATGCGCTCCAGGATGAAGGCTTCCATCTTCTCCTGCTCGGCGGCGTCGCGCGCCACCTCCTCGGCCAGATGTCGCGGGATCACGGCCACGCCCTCGTCATCGCCGACGATGACGTCTCCCGGGTAGACCGCCACGCCGCCGCAGCCGATGGGAACGTTCAGATCGATGGCGTGGTGGTGGATCAGGTTGAGCGGCGCACTGCCACCAGCGCAGTACACCGGGAAGTCCATCTCGCTGATCGCCGCGCTGTCGCGCACCGGGCCATCGGACACGATGCCCGCCCCGCCGCGCACCTTCAGCCGTGTTGTGAGGATCTGTCCGCCCGACGCGACGCGCGTCTCCCCGCGGCAGTCGATTACCAGCACGTGGCCCACGGGCACGCTTTCAATGCCCTTGCGCTGCGGGTGCTCGGGGTTGTCGAAGGCGCTGATCTGGTCGATGTCCTCGCGCGCCGGAATGTTGCGCATGGTGTAGGCCGGGCCCACCAGGTTGCCGCCGGTGGGGACGGTCAGGCGTCCGATGCCCTGGATGAAGACGTTGCGAAAGCCGCGTTTGAACAACTGCGTGCACAGCGTGGCCACGCTCACGCGGCGAAGCAGTTCGAGGGTGTCGGGGGAAAGCTCGCTCATCGTCATCTCACTCAATTGGCCGTCGCGCCGGATTTCTTCACCAGTTCGGCCCAGCGCGGGATCTCGCGGCCCATGTGGGCGGCCAGTTCCTCAGGGGTGCTGCCGACGATCTCCATGCCCAGGCTGGTGCCGAGTTTCTCCTTCACGTCGGGCATCGCCAGGATCTTCCTGATTTCGGCATTGAGCTTCTGGATGATGGGTTTGGGTGTGCCCTTGGGCGCGTAGACCGCCTGCCAGGACGACATCTCGAACTTCGGCACACCGGCCTCCATCATGGTGGGCAGCTGAGGCGCCAGGGCCATGCGCTTGCCGGTGGTGACAGCGATTACCTTGAGCTTGCCGGCCTGAACCAGTGACACGGCGGCCGTCATCTGGTCGAACATGAAGGGCACCTGTCCGGATGAGACGTCGATCATCGCGGGCGGCGTTCCCTTGTACGGGATGTGGGTGAGCGGCACGCCGATCAGGTCGCCAAACATTTCGCCGGCCAGGTGGGTGGACGTACCCGCGCCCGACGAGGCGAAGCTGCGCTTGGACGGGTCCTTTTTCAGCAGCGCCACGAGTTCGGCCACCGTGTTCACGCCCAGCGTCGGGCTGACGATGAGCACGTTGGGCAGCATGGCAACCAGCGCAACTGGCTCGAAGTCCTTGACCGGGTCGTACGGCAGGTTCTTGTACAGGCTGGCGTTGATGGCGTGGGTGCTGATGGTGCCGCCAAACAGCGTGTAGCCATCCGGTTTGGCCTTGGCAACATAACCCGCACCCACGGCGCCGGCCGCGCCCGGCTTGTTGTCGACCACAAAGGGCTGGCCGAAGGCGCTTTGCAGCTTCTCGCACAGCGTGCGGCCGATCACGTCAGTGGAGCCGCCTGGCGTGAATGGCACGATGTAGCTGACCGGCTTGCCTGGCCAGGGCGCGTCCTGTGCCAGGGTCCAGGGGGCGGTGGAGGCGAGCGCCATCCCACCCAGCGCGTTGAGGGCGCGGCGTCGTTGAATCGTCATGGGTATCTCCTGCTTAGTGGATTTCCGGCTCGCCGCCGGCGGTTTCCTGCTTCTTCTCGGTTTCGAGGAAGTCAAAGTCACAACCCGTGTCGGCCTGCTGGATGTGCTTGAGGTAGAGCACGCCGAAGCCGCGGGTAAATTTGGGCGCAGGCTGTTTCCAGGCCGCCTTGCGCTTTGCGATTTCCTCATCTCCCACCAGCATGTTGATGCTGCGTTTTTCCACGTCGAGCTCGATCATGTCGCCGTCACGCACCAGTGCGAACGGGCCGCCCACGTGCGATTCAGGTGTGACGTGAAGCACGCAGGCGCCGTAGCTGGTGCCGCTCATGCGGGCATCGCTGATGCGCAGCATGTCGCGCACGCCTTCCTTGAGCAGCTTCTGCGGGATCGGCAGCTGGCCCCACTCGGGCATGCCGGGCGCGCCCTGCGGGCCGGCGCTTTGCAGCACGATGACGCTGTCCTTCGTGACGGCCAGGTCGGGTGAATCGATGCGCGCGTTCATGTCGTTGTAGTCCTTGAACACCACGGCCGGGCCCTTGTGCTTGCGCAGGTGGGGCTCCATCGCCGCCGGCTTGATGACTGCGCCGCCGGGCGCGAGGTTGCCGGTCAACACGGCAAGCCCGTCACTCTCGACCAGCGGCTTGCTGCGCGGGCGGATCACGTCGTCGTTGAAGACCCTGGCGCCTTCCACGTTCTCGCCCAGGGTCTTGCCGTTGATGGTCTTCTGCTTGAAGTCGACCATGTCGCCCAGCTGCGTGAGGAAGGCGCGCAGGCCGCCTGCGTAGTAGAAGTCTTCCATCAGGTACTTGCCGCTGGGCCGCAGGTTGGCCAGCACTGGCGTTGTGCGGGCAATCGCATCGAAGCGCTTCAAGTCCAGGTCGACGCCCGCGCGGCGCGCCATGGCAATCAGGTGGACGATGGAGTTGGTGGAGCCGCCCAGCGCAAGGCAGGCCGTCACCGCGTTGTCGAAGGATGCCGCAGTGAGGATGTCCGAGGGCTTGAGGTCTTCCCACACCATGTCGACGATGCGCTTGCCCGTGAGCGTGGCCATCTGCTGGTGGCGCGAATCGGGTGCGGGAATGGAGGAAGCACCCGGCAGGGTGAAGCCCAGCACTTCCACCGCGCTGGTCATGGTGCTGGCCGTGCCCATGGTCATGCAGTGGCCGGGTGAGCGGGCGATGCCGTCTTCCACGTCCTGCCAGTCGTTCTCGGTGATGTTGCCTGCGCGCAGCTCGGCCCAGTACTTCCAGGTGTCCGAACCCGAGCCCAGGTATTCGCCCTTGTAGTCGCCGCGCAGCATGGGGCCGGCGGGCATGAAGATGGTGGGCAGGTCCATGCTGATCGCGCCCATCACCAGGGCCGGCGTGGTCTTGTCGCAGCCGCCCATCAGCACGCAGCCGTCGGCCGGGTAGGAGCGCAGCAGTTCCTCGCACTCCATCGCCAGCAGGTTGCGGTAGAGCATGGTGGTGGGCTTCTGGAACGGCTCACTCAACGAGATGGCCGGCATCTCTACCGGGAAGCCGCCCGCCTGCCAGATACCACGCTTGACCTCCTCCACCCGCTCCTTGAAATGCGAGTGGCAGGGATTGATGTCGCTCCATGTGTTGATGATCGCGATCACCGGCTTGCCCGCGTAGTCGCTGCGGTGGTAGCCCATCTGCGCCGTGCGCGAGCGGTGGCCAAAGGAACGCAGGTCTTTCACGCCGTACCAGCGGTGGCTGCGGAGTTCTTCGGGCTTCTTGCGGCTGGAGGTGGTCATGGGAATCCAATGGGGTTATGTTAGCGCTAACAAATTCTAGCCGCAAACTGCTCAAACACTGGCGCGCTCGACCAGTGAAAACCCGATGTCGCGCACCAGTGGGCCGGTATCGCTGCCTTCCAGGCGGTCAATGACGAAGCGCGCCGCCTGCTGGCCGATGGCCACGCCGTCGATGTGCACGGTCGTAAGGGCTGGGTGCAGGTCAGCCGCGAAACCCAGGTTGCCGAAACCCATCACGGCAAGGTCACCGGGCACGGCCCGGCCCCGGGCTTGCGCTTCCGTCATGACGCCCTGGGCGAGCACGTCGGAGCTGCAGAACAGCGAATCGATCTTCGGTTGCCTGTCCAGCAGGTCGGAAAGCGCGGCGCGGCCGTTGCCCAGGGTGCTGGGGGCAGTCACCTCGCACACCGGCACCTTCTTGCCGCCGAGTTCACGCCAGCGCGCTTCGAAGCCGCTGCGGCGCAGGCTGGCGCGGTGATCATCCGCAGTGACGATGGCCGGGCGCCGCCGTCCCTTTGCATGCAGGAAGGATGCGACGGCCGCACCGACCTTCTCGTGGGAAAAACCCACCAGCATGTCGATCGGCGTCGGCGTCAGGTCCCAGGTTTCCACCACCGGAATGCCCGATGCCAGCAGGCGCCTGCGCCCTTCAGGCGAATGCATGATGCCGGTCAGCACGATGCCGTCCGGGCGCCGGCCGACGATGGCATCGATCAGGGCGTCTTCGCGCGCGCCTGTGTAGCCGCTCTGCCCCAGCATCAGCTGGTAGCCCGAAGCGGCCAGGGTGTCGGTCAGGGCTTGCACGGTCTCCAGGAACACCGAACCGGCGATGGTCGGTATCAGCGCCGCCACCAGCCGGCTGCGGTTCGATGCGAGGCCACCCGCCAGCAGGTTGGGCACGTAGCCAGTGCGGGCGACGGCTTCGCGCACCCGCTCCAGCGTGTCCGCCGAGACCTGCTCCGGCGTGTTGAGCGCACGTGAGACCGTGATGGCGGAAACGCCCGCCAGCTTGGCCACATCGCTGAGCGTGATGCCGCCGCTTCCCCTGCGCGCGGCGCGGGGGGCGGGCGTGGCTCTGGCTTGGGTCATGCGGCGATGTTAACGCTACCGTATGGTCCGCCCCGCTTATGCTCGGCGACGATGAAAAAACTGATCTTCTGCCTCGCTCTGGTGCTGGGGGCTTCGGGCGTCCTGGCCGCGGAGAGCAGCTTGCGCATCGGCTCCAAGCGCTTCACCGAGTCCTACATCCTGGCGCAGCTGATGGCCCAGACCGCAGCGGCGCACTTGCCTGCCGCCCCGGAGGTGAAGCAGGGCCTGGGCAACACGGCTATCGTGTTCGAGGCGCTCAAGGCCGGCAGCATCGACATGTACCCGGAGTACGCGGGCACCATCTCCCTGGAAATACTCAAGAGCGCCGCGCCCATGAGCCTGGAGGCGATGAACAGATCGCTGGCGCCGCTGGGTTTTGCGGCGGGCATTCCGCTCGGCTTCAACGACGGCTATGCACTGGCCCTGCGCGCGGCGGATGCGGACCGGCTGGGCATCCGCACGCTGAGCGATCTTTCCAGACACCCTGAACTCAAGCTCGGCCTGTCCAACGAATTCCTCGGCCGCGCCGATGGCTGGAAGGGCCTGGCCGCGAAGTACGGCATGCGCCACTCACCCACCGGTCTAGACCACGGCCTGGCCTACGACGCCATCGCCGCAAGACAGATCGACGTGATCGACATCTACACCACCGACGCCAAGATCGGCCACCTGGGCCTGCGCGTGCTGCGGGATGACCAGGCCTACTTTCCGCGCTACGACGCCCTGGTGCTCTACAGGCTGGATGTACCGCAACGCTTGCCGGCGGCCTGGGCAGCGCTGCGAAAGCTGGAAGGCCGCGTCAACGAGGACGCAATGATTGCAATGAACGCGCGGGCTGAACTCAAGGGCGTGGCCTTCGACGTGATCGCCCGTGACTTCCTGGCCGGTGAAAAGCCCGCGCAGCAGGCTGCCTCGCGCGGCTTCATCGACAAGCTGTTCGGCCCGGACCTGGGCCGGCTTGCGTTGCAGCACCTGGTGCTGGTGCTGGTCTCGGTGATTGCAGCGGCGCTCATCGCCATACCGCTGGCAGTGCTGACATTTTCACGGCCGCGCATCCGCGCGATCCTGCTGGGCGCCACGGGACTGATGCAGACTGTGCCCTCGCTGGCGTTGCTGGCGATCCTGATTTCACTTTTGGGCGCCATCGGCCTTGTGCCGGCGCTGATCGCGCTAACCCTCTACGCACTCTTGCCCATCATGCGCAACACGGTCACCGGCCTTTCAGAGGTGTCGCAGGGCCTGCGGGACGCAGCGACGGCCTTGGGCATGACGCCGCGTGACCGGATGCGCCTGGTAGAGCTGCCGCTGGCGCTGCCCACGGTGATCGCCGGTGTGCGCACGGCCGCGACGATTGCCATCGGAACCGCCACCATCGCCGCCTTCATAGGCGCCGGCGGCTTTGGCGAGCGCATCGTCACCGGGCTGGCGCTCAACGACAGCGGCCTGCTGCTGGCCGGCGCGATTCCGGCGGCGGTTCTGGCCTTGCTCAGCGAAGCTGTGTTCGAGTCCATCGAGCGGCTCAACCGCCGCAAGTAGTCACTGCGGCCCCAGGGCCTTAATCAGCACGGCCAGCTCGTCCGTCTCACCAGGCTTGAGGTCGGTCAGCGGCGTGCGCACCGGGCCCGCATCGTGGCCCACCAGCCTGGCGCCGGCCTTGACGATGCTCACGGCATAGCCCTGGCCCTTGTTGCGGATGTCCAGGTAAGGCATGAAGAAGTCGTGCAGCAGGCGGTTCTGCGTGGCGTGGTCGTCGGTTCGCACGGCGTCATAGAACTGCATCGCCGTCTTCGGGATGAAGTTGAAGACCGCCGACGAATACACCGGCGTGCCCAGCGCCTTGTAGGCAGCGGCGTAGACCTCGGCCGTGGGCAGGCCACCCAGGTAGGCAAAACGGTCGCCCATCTTCTGGTAGATCGAGACCATCAGCTCGATGTCGCCAATGCCGTCCTTGAAGCCCACCAGGTTGGGGCAGCGGTCGGCCAGCTTTGCCAGCGTGGCTGGCAGCAGGCGCGAGACTCCGCGGTTGTAGACGATGACGCCGAACTTCACGCTCTTGCAGACTGCTTCCACATGCGCGGCCAGGCCTTCCTGCCCGGCTTCGGTCAGGTAGTGCGGCAGCAGCAGGATGCCGTGGGCGCCGGCCTTCTCGGCCTCCTGCGCACACTGGATGGCAAAGCGGGTCGGGCCGC
>CALRME020000115.1:0-7771 GCA_943369045.1 Sphingobacterium thalpophilum | reverse complement strand
GGGGCGGTCTGAGGGCGGGTGCGCGCCGGGTCGCGTGCCAGTACGCCGTCCCTGACCAGCCGGGCCACCGGTTCGGTGTCCGCCGCCCTGGCCTGACTTGCAGCAGGAGGCGGCGCAACCCAGGGTTCAATCTTGCGGACCGGCGCAATCGGCGTCATGTCCACGGCCGGCTGTGGCTGCGCGGCGAGCGCCGGAAGCGATGCCTTCTTTGGCGCCATGGATCTGAGGGCCACAAAGCCCAGGGTGATCAGGGTGAGCGCCAGCACCGCCGACAGCAGGTACCACGACCAGCCCCCGCCCAGTGAGGGCAGGGTAACGGTCGCGGCCCGCGTTTGGGGCTGCGGCGCCAGCGATTCGTCGTAGCGTGCCCGCGCGTCCGGGTCGGACAACACCTCATAGGCCAGGTTGATGCGCGCCATCACCGCGGAGGAATCTCCCCGCCCCTGGTAGCGGTCGGGGTGGAACTTCTGCGCCATGCGCCGGTAGGCCAGCCGCACCCGTTGCGGCGTGGCGCGGCGATCCACACGCAGGGTTTCGTAGTGGGTCTGGGTGCGGGCTTTCAAAGGGGTTCTCTCGGGACGCTATGAAATATGTAGCGTACCAAGCATGATACATGCGCTTCAAAGGCCAGTCCAGCAGCCAGAGCCGTGGTCAGCGCCCGGGCTCTTGCCGCCTGAGCAGCGGCTGCAATTCGTCCAGATTGACCGGCTTGATCAGGTGGTGGTCAAAGCCCGCATCGCGCGCGCGCTGCCGGTCGGCCTCCGCGCCCCAGCCGGTGACCGCGATCAGCGAGGTGCTGGCAAAGCGCCCGTGTTCGCGCAGCTGTCGCGCCACCTGGTAGCCCGTCATGCCCGGCAGCCCGATGTCCAGCAGCACCACGTCGGGGCCAAACGCGGTCGCCGCCGCGAGCACCTCCTGGCCGGAGTGAACCAGCCGCGTGCTGTGGCCCAGCATGTCCAGCACCGCGGCCAGTGTCTCGGCGGCGTCCACGTTGTCGTCGACTACCAGCACCTTCAACCTGCCCGCATCCACAGCGGCGGCAGCGGGACCCGCTGGCACCAGCGGTGGTGGCGGCTGCTCCGCAAGGCAGGGCATGCGAAGCGTGAACGTGCTGCCCTTGCCCGGCCCGTCGCTGCGCGCCGACGCGGTGCCGCCGTGAAGTTCGACCAGGCTGCGCACCAGCGACAGGCCTATGCCCAGCCCGCCCTGCGAGCGGTCTATGGTCTTGCCGACCTGGGCGAACATGGAAAACACGCTCTCCAGCATGTCGGCCGGCAGCCCGACGCCGTTGTCCGCGACTTCGATGACGGCAACATCGGCATCGCGCCAGGCCCTGAGCGAGATGCGCCCGCCGGCGGGTGTGTATTTGGCAGCGTTGTTGAGCAGGTTGCCCACCGACTGGGCCAGCCGGGTGGCGTCCGCCGTGAGCTCAATGGGTACGGCGGGCACGTCAATGGCCAGCGCATGCCCGCCTGCCTCGATCGCCGGCCGGCTCACCTCCACCGCGCTGTCGAGCACGGACTGCAGGCTGATTCGCGCCAGCTCCAGCCGGATCTTGCCGCTCGTGATGCGCGAGATGTCCAGCAGGTCGTCCACCAGGCGGATCATGTGCACCAGCTGGCGCTCCATCGCCTCCCGGGCCTTTTGCGAAGCCTGCCCATTGGTGCGGTCGCGCTTGAGGATCTCCAGGCCGGTGCGGATCGGCGCGAGCGGGTTGCGCAGTTCGTGCGCCAGGGTGGCAATGAATTCATCCTTGGCGCGGTTTGCCTCCTGCAGCGTCTGCTCGGCCTGCTTGCGTTCGGTCACGTCGATGATGGAGCCCGCCATGCGGAAGGCCTTGCCGCGCTCGTCCTTCTGCGCCATGCCGGCCACGAAAAACCAGCGCCACTCGCCGGCCTTCGTGCGCATGCGGCATTCGGTCTGGTAGGGCTTGCCCTGGTCCAGGTGCGCACGCAGGGCAGCGCGCGTGACGGCCTTGTCGTCCTCATGGATTACCTTCGCGATGCTGCCAGGAAGATTGGGAAACCCGGCTTCGGAGTAGCCCAGCATTTCCTTGAAGCGCGGCGAATAGAACATGGTGCCGGCTTCCACATCCCAGTCCCACAGCCCGGCGCTGGAGCCACGTACGGCGAGCTGGTAGCGCTGTTCGCTGGCGCGTAGCGCCTGGTTGGCATGCTGCAGCGTGCCGGCTCGCCGGCCCAGCTCGTCAAGCATGGCGTTGAAGGCATCCACCAGCGCCCCGACCTCGTCGTCGGTGGTCTTTTGTGCGCGCAATTCGAAGTCGGAGGTCCTGAGGATCTTCTGGGCCACTTCGCCAACGGCGCCGATCGGTCCGGTCAGCATGCGCTGCAGCCGGTTGGACAGCAGCAGCGCCGCGGCCAGGCTGCTGGCCATGATCGCGCCCAGCACGCCGGTGTATTCGAGCACCCGGCCCAACAGGTCGTGCCGCGCCTGCATGTAGACCGTGCCGATGGCTTCGCGGTTTGAAAACACGGGACGTGCCACAGTCACCCATTCGGCGTCGAACCGCACGCCAGGCGCCGGTGCGGCTGCCGGCGCGCGTACGGCTTCGTCCTCGCCTGGCGAAAAGGTGGCAAAGACCTTGCCGGCCTTGTCGTACAGCGCTGCAACCGCCACATCGGGGCTGGCGCGCAGCACGCTGAGGTTTTCCGCGCCGACCTTGCGGTCCTCGAAGGCCAGCGCCGAGCTGCTGGCCAGTCCGATGATGTCGGCCTGGGTCAGGATATCGGCCTCGATGCCGCGCGCCTGCTTGGCCAGGTCGAACAGCATCAGCGCCAGGCCTGCCAGCAGCAGGGCCGACACGGTTGTGGCCACCAGGATGAAGTTGAGCTTCTGCCGGATCGAGCGGCCGCGCAGCTGGATCATGGCTTGCGGCCCTCGATGCTCTGGGCGACGGCCAGCAGCCGCGAGCTCAGGCGCAAGCCGCGGGCCTCGGCGGCGCCCGGCGCCGCGGAGAAGCGCACGCGCCCGCCTTCGGCGCTGAAATTGATGCTGGCCCCGAGGCGCAAGGCGCCTTCCTGCTCGGCCACCACCAGCACCGGCGCCGACGCCGCAGGCATGAATTCACGCAGGCGCGCCTCACGGGTACCCGCGATGAAAAGGATGTGCACGGTGCCCGGCGCCTGCGGATCCCGCACGCGCCGCACTACCAGGGGACGGCCCTCGACGCGGCGCCCCGCGGCCAGCTGCTCAAGCTCGGAGGCAACGGCATCGTCGCCTGCGACGCCGATCACGAATGACTCGTCCACGCGGGCGATCGTGCCCGGCGGCCACTCCACGAAGCTGCCGAACTTGTACAGGTAGGCCGCCTTGACCGCGCTTTCGCTGGCCGGTGCCTCGGCCCGTGACCCGCCCGCGTGCAGGACCAGCAGCGCGAATCCGAGCCCGGCGAAATGCCGGCGACGCAGGGGCAGGATGCGGGCGTGCATGGTCGCTCGGGTCCTCAAAGCTGCCAGGCAAGTTTCAGGAAGATGCGGCGCTCGATCTGGCTGGCCACACCGACGTCGTTGAACTCGACATGTTGCCGGTCGAACAGGTTCTGCACCAGCAGCGAGGCCTGCACGCCAGGCGCAATGCGCCAGCCAAACCGCCCGTCCACGGCGGTGTAGGCCGGCACAGCCGGCGATGGCAGGGACCCCACGTGGCGCACGGTCACATCGAACTCGCCATTGCGGCCGATATCGAAGTTCGAGCGCAGGCTCCACTGCAACCTCGGGTCATTGCCCAAAGAGGCCACGCCGGATGGGTCGGGCGTGCCCCGGGTACTGACCAGGTTCTTGCGCAGCGCCAGGAAACCCGCCGAAAGGCGCCACGCCTGCGTAGCCTGCCAGGCTGCCCAGCCTTCGGCGCCATTGACACTGCCCTCGATCTGGTTCACCAGCGTTACGGGGGGCGCGCTGCCGCTGCGCAGCTTGCTGTAGCGCTGGTGGAAGGCGGCAACGGAGTAGGTGACGCCGCGTGCCGCGTAGCCCCGGTGGCCGATCTCCAGCACATTGGCGATTTCGGATTCGAAAGCCGGCCCGCCGCCGATCACGAAAGGCGCGCGTGCGGGCACGAAGAACTCGCGGTCCAGCCGTGCCGGCGCCCGCACCGCACGCGACAGCGAGGCCCAGGTCATTTCCTGCGGCGAATGTTTCCAGGTCAGACGCGCGCTCGGCAGGAATTCCACCCCGGTGTAGTCATTGCGCTCGGCCTTGGCGCCCACGGTGAGCTTGAGCGATTGCGCCAGCGGGTGTTCGTACTGCGCGAACACATTGGCCCAGGACAGCGAGCGTGCCGCCGGCAGGAAGGCAAAGCCCGCGCTGGTGTCGTTGCTGTCGCGGGTTCTGCGGTAACCCGCGCCCCACAGCAGCTTGTTGCCCGATGCCAGCTGAGGCTCGTGGCTGAACTGCAGGTCCAGTGTGTTGTCCTGGTTCCGGAATGTTGTGCCCTCGTCACGGCGGGTACTGTCCGCGTAGCCCTGCAGCGTGAACGGCGAGCCATCGGAGAACTTTCCGCTCCAGCGGGCCAGCAGGTTGGCGCCCCGCTGCCGCGGCGCCAGCCCGTTGGTGATGGCGCCGCTCCCCTCGTACGCGTCGCCCTGCAGCGTGATGCGGTTGCCGCCCAGCTCCCAGTCGGTGCGAAAACCGAGCTGGCGCTTGCCGGCCGAATCGGGCCGCACGAGGCCATCGGCCCGGCTCGTGTTGCCGTGGTCCATGGCCAGTCCATAGAGGCGGTAGTGCCCGTTCTCGCCCAGGGTGCCGCCGATGCGGGCCGATTCGTAGCCTCCCTGCCGCGATCGCACCACCGACAGGGCGGTGCCTTCGGTGGCCGCCGCCGGTTTCGTGATGATGTTGATCACGCCGTTGACCGCATTGGCGCCCCAGATGGTGCCGCCCGGACCGCTGATCACCTCGATGCGCTCCACGTCCTCCAGCATCACGTCGTTGGCGTCCCAGAACACGCCGGAGAAAAGCGGCGAATACACGGTGCGCCCGTCAATGAGCACCAGCAGCTTGTTGCCAATCGCATTGTTGAAGCCGCGCGCGCTGATTGAATACTGCGAGGCGTTCAGTTGCGCCACCTGCAGGTTGGGGGCCAGGCGCAGAGCCTCGGGCAGGCTGGTGGCCGCGGAGCGGCGGATGTCCTCGCCCGTGATGACGAAGATCGAAGCCGGTGCGTCCTGCAGGCTTTCGGCCCGGCCGGACACGGAAGTGACCGCGATGGTGCTCAGCTGCTCCAGGCTCAGGTCGGCCAGGGCACGCACGGCTACCGGTTGTGCCTGTGCGCCGTGCGCCGCGAGAAGGGCGCCGACGGCCGCTGCGATGGTACCGGAGGCCATCACTTTTTCCCGGGACATGTGCATGTCAATACCCCTCGTGCGTCAGATGTTACGCGGCTCAAGCGGCAGCGTGACGGTGAAGGCCGAGCCCTCCCCGACAACGCTGCTCACGGAAATGCTGCCGCCGTGGGCGTCCACGATCTGGCGGCTGATGAAGAGGCCCAGGCCCAGGCCCGGAACGGCCCGCTTGTCGACGGCCCGCTCAAACTGGCCGAAGATGCGGTCCAGGTCCTGCGGCGCGATGCCGCGGCCGCCGTCGAGCACCACGATCTTCACGCCCTCGGAAACGGCTTCGACGCTCACGTGGACCGGCTTGCCCGCGCCGTAGCGCATGGCGTTGGTCAGCAGGTTGGCAACCACCTGCTCGATACGGAACTCGTCCAGCACCGCCGGCAGCGAATCGGGCGCCGTCACTTCCAGAACGCAGCCCACCGCCGACATCTGGCCCGAAAAGCTCTCGGCCGTCTGGCGCACCAGTCGCGCCACGTCGGTGGCCTCCGGCGCGATGGCCAGGGTGCCGCGCCGCAACCGCGACAGGTCCAGCATGTCGTCGATCAGCCGCACCATGTTGCGGATCTGCTGCTCGTCACGCTCAACCATGGCCTGCACTTTCTCAACGCTGATCGGGGCGCCGCCCGCCATGCGCCGGCGCAGCTGGGTCTGCAGGAACAGCGTGTTGAGCGGCGTGCGCAGTTCGTGGGAGACCATGGAGACGAAGTCGTCACGCATCCGGATCGCGTGTTCCAGCTCGTCCCTGGTGGCGCGCAGTTCGGCCAGCAATGATTCCTGCTGCTTGCGCTGGCGGTACATCTCCACAAATGCGCTCACCTTGCTGCGCACCGCATGTGCGTCCAGCGGCTTGTAGAGAAAGTCGATTGCACCGCTTTCATAGCCGGCAAAGGCGTAGTTCATCTCGCGCCCGCCGGCGCTGACGAAGATGATGGGGATGCGCCGCGTCTTCTCCGTGCCGCGCATCAGCTCGGCCAGCTCGAAGCCATTCATGCCCGGCATCTGCACGTCCAGGATGGCGATGGCAAATTCGTGTTCAAGCATCAGCGCCAGGGCCTGCTCGCCCGAGGACGCCTGGTGGATCTGGCGGTCGCCCTGGCGGATCAGCGCTTCCAGCGCGACCAGGTTCTCCCGGAGGTCGTCAACGATCAGGAGCTTGGCGGGGATGTCGGCTGACATGGACGGTATTCCAGTGAAGTGAGCAGAGTCTGGATTCCCGCGAGGGGAAGCACAAAATCGGGTTCGCGAAGGGCCAGCGCGGCGGCCGGCATGTCGGGCCAGCGGGCCTCGTCGGGGTCCTGCACCACGGTGAACGCACCAGCCTCGCCGGCCCGGGCCATCCCCGCTGCGCCATCCTCGTTGGCGCCGGTCAAAAGGATGGCGACCAGGCCTTCGCCGAGTGCGTCGGCGGCTGACTCGAACAGCACATCGATGGACGGCCGGCTGTAGTGCTCGGCCGCGTCGCAGCTAAGCGAGAACGTGCGTTCCGCCTCCAGCAGCAGGTGGTAGCCCGCTGGCGCGAAGTACAGCGAGCCTGGCAGGAGCGGCTGCTTGTCCTGGGGCTCGTACACCGGCAGGGGCGTGCGCCGCGAGAACACCTCGGCCAGAAGGCTGCTGCGGTCATCGGGCAGGTGCAGCACCACGATCACCGGCGGCCCGTAGCCCGCCGGCAGGGCTGACAGCATCGGCAGCAGCGCGTCCAGGCCACCAGCCGACGCACCGATGGCCACGGCTTGCGCGGCGCGGCGAAAGCCTGCGGGCAGGGCGTGCGTCCGTGCAGCCATCATGTCCTGCGAAACAGCCGGTCGGCTTTGGAGACGGGCTCGAACCGGCGCGCATAGGCCGAGAAATCCAGGCTTTCCTTGGAACCCAGGCCCAGGAAGCCGCGCCGGCCCAGCGATTCGTGGAACAGGCCCAGCGCCCGGTCCTGCAGCTTCTTGTTGAAGTAGATCAGCACGTTGCGGCACGAGATGAAGTGGGTCTCGGAGAAAACGCTGTCCGTTGACAGGCTGTGGTCGGCAAACGTCACGCCGGCCGCCAGGCTGCGGTCGAACAGGGCGCCGTTGTAGGCGGCCGTGTAGTAGTCGGCCAGGCTGGCCAGTCCCCCGGACTGCTGGTAGTTGGTGGTGTAGTTGCGCACCCGTTCCAGCGGGAAGATGCCCTGGCGCGCACGCTCGAGCGAAGCCGGGTTGATGTCGGTGGCGTAGATGATCGCGCGCTCGAGCAGGCCTTCTTCGCGCAGCAGGATGGCCAGCGAGTACACCTCCTCGCCGGTGCTGCAGCCGGCCACCCAGACCTTGATCGACGGGTAGGTGCGCAGCACCGGCGCCACATGCCGGCGCAGCGCCAGGAAGTACGGCGGGTCGCGGAACATGTCGCTGACGGGCACCGTCATGTACTGCATCAGCTGCGCAAAAGCCT
>CALRME020000114.1:0-7801 GCA_943369045.1 Sphingobacterium thalpophilum | reverse complement strand
CTGCGGGGCGATCAGCAGGGTGGTTTCGCGTTCTTGCGGCGGCAATGCGACCAGTTGGTCGAGTTCGGCGGCAAGTTCTTCGAGCAGATCCTGTTCATTGCGTGCCTTGCTCACCTGGTAGTGGATCAGGCCTTTGACATGCACCGCCTTGGCGAATGGGCAAAGGTTCAGCCCGATCACCGCCCGCTCAAGCCAGCGACGGGTTTGAAGTTCGACACCGGGGATTTCGCCGGACATCAGACGAAACGGCTGGGCTGGCCGACGACAAGCTTGGCCAGCTCGTCCAGAAGGTCGGCCTTGACCCGGGCTGCCGGCCAGCTCGTGCTGACGATGCCAAAGCCACTGAGGTTGGCTAGCCGGAAAGCTAGCGTGCCCTTGTCGTGATCGGGCGTCACCATCACGGAGCCGCGGGTCTCGGTGGTGTATTCGAAACGGATGGCCTGCAGCGTGTTCTTTTCGGGATGACGGATTTCCTTGCGGTCATGCTTGACCTGGCCGGACGCAAGCCGCGACTCCACGCGCTCGAGGTCGGGAGGGAAGTTCACGCTGACCGACCCGCCGACGGGCGACCCCATCTGCGGAACCACCGTCCAGCCCATGCCCAGCGTGCCATACACCTCCTTGTCACGCAGCATCTTCTTGCGTGAATCCACGCGGAAGCCCCTGAGTTTCATGGCCGGCCAGGGCGTCTTTCCGTCAAGCGTGAACCGGGGGCCCGCGGGGCCGATGACTTCCAGCTGCTTTGCCAGGTCGCTGAGGTACAGCCAGGTGGTCTTGCAGGCCATCTCCGTCTGCACGGTGTTGGCTTCAATGTTGTCCAGCTTGCTGCTGGTTTCGGTCTGCAGCGCGCTGGCCTGCGTCTTCAGTTGATTCAGGAAACTCACGCGTCCTCCGGTCATCTTTTCTTCGGGGCCAATTTTACCGGCGCGTGACTTCATTCAGTGGTATTTCTCCAGGGACCTCAGTGCAGCACCGAGCACTATGGCGATGGCAACCCCCGTGACGGAACAGGCGCCCGTGACGACCCAAGTGAAGTCCCAGCTTCCGTTCATGGTCGCGACCCATGCCACCAGGGGTGGACCGGCGAACTGGCCGATCGATGACCACTGCTGCATCCAGCCGACGGTGGTGGAAACGGTCCCCTCGTCGGGTGCCACGCGGACCGCCAGCGAGAAGAGTGTGCCGGGGATCATCCCGCCGACCATCGAGAAGGCCAGAACGGCCACGTACCGGAAATGAGGAAGCGCGTCTCCGCCCGAAGCGGGCCACACCGGGGCAAAGGCCACTACGGCACCCACGAACATCACGCAGAAGCCCGCGTACAAAAGCCGTTGCGGAGCGACGCCACGTTGCAGCAGGTGGCCAGAGGCAATGTTGCCGGCAATGTTGACGGCAGCAGCAGCAGCAGTGGCAATGCCTGCCCAGCCGGCGGCCCAGCCCGCCTGGGCGTAGACCGAAGGAAGAAAACCAATCACGGAAAGCCATTGGCCGGAATACATGGCGAATGCGAAAGCGACCAGCCATGGCCCCGGCGCTGTCAGTGTCCGCTTCAGGCGCAGACCCCATCCGGCCGGGCGGGCAGACGGGACCGCGGCAGGGGCAATGGAGGGGACAACAAGTGCCACCCAGAGCGCTGCCAGTGCAGACACCGCGGCCAAAAGCCACCACCATCCCTGCCACCCGACTGTCGCTATGGTTGCGGGGCCCAACAGGAGCGCGCAGGCTGTGCCAAAGGGCATATAAGCGCCCCACACGCCGAGCATCGCACTCATGCGTGACGGCGCGACAAGCTGGCGGATCAAGCCGGGCGCCGGCATCGAAACCAGCAGGAAGCCCACTCCCTCCAGCGCGCGCAAGGCCAGAAGACCGTGAACATTGTCGACCAGGCCGCCCGCGGCGCTTGTCCCCGACAGGAGCACGAGGCCGGCCAGCATCGTGCGCTTGAGTCCGATGCCGTCAGCTGCCAGGCCCGCGACAAGCCCCAGTGTCATGCCCGCCAGCTGCACCATGGACAGCAGGAAACCCGCCTGCAAGAGCGTGACCCCCAGTGCTTCGCGCAGTACAGGAAGGGCCGGCGGCAGCTTGCCTACATGCAGCGCCGCGCTGACGCCGGCCAGGACAACGACCAGCGCCGGGTCCAGCTTTTTCATCGCTGCGTCGCCAGAAGCCGCCGCCCTGTGAGGCGTTCATGCTCCCTGGCGGCAAAGCGGTCGGTCATGCCCGCGATGTAATCCGCGACAGCCCGGTGGGTGTCGGGCCGGCCCGCAAAGCCCGCCTGCATCTGGCCAGGGTCGCCCAGGTAAGCGGCGAAGAGGTCGCGAACCACCTGCTGTGCCTGGATCGTCATTTCCGTGACTTGCGGATGACGGTACAGATTCTTCAGCAGGAACTGCTTCAGCTCCAGGGAGCGCTTTCGCATCCCCGCGCTGAAACACACCAGCGACGGCATGGAACGCGCTTCATCGGCGCTTTGAGGCCCGCCTGACGAAATGGCGCTCCCGGTGGCAGCGATCACGTCGTAGACCTGCTGGCTGAGCATGCGCCTGATGCTTTCGTAGAGCACGCGGCGGCCTTTGAGCGACGGGTGCACGGAAAGCGCTTCGCGCCGGTGCGCATCGAACAGGCTGACCTGCTCCAGTTGCTCCAGGCTGATCAGGCCGGAGCGCACGCCGTCGTCGATGTCGTGCGCGTTGTAGGCGATCTCGTCGGCCAGGTTGCACAACTGCGCTTCGAGGCCAGGCTGTGTCCCGTCGATGAAGCGCCGGCCGACGCCGTTGGCCTCCTGCGCCTCCAGGGCCCGCGCGTTGGCACGGGAACAATGCTTGAGGATGCCTTCGCGGGTCTCGAAACTCAGGTTGAGTCCGTCATACAGGGGGTAGCGCTCCTCCAGTTCGTCCACCACACGCAGGCTCTGCAGGTTGTGCTCGAACCCTCCATGACCGGCCATGCATTCATTGAGTGCGTCCTGTCCGGCGTGGCCAAACGGGGTGTGGCCCAGGTCATGTGCCAGCGCAATGGCTTCGACAAGGTCCTCGTTGAGGTTCAAGGCCCTGGCAATCGAACGCCCCAGCTGCGCCACCTCAATTGAGTGCGTGAGGCGCGTGCGAAACAAGTCGCCCTCATGGTTGAGGAACACCTGTGTCTTGTAGACCAGCCGGCGGAACGCCGTTGAATGAACAATGCGGTCGCGGTCGCGCTGGAACTCCGTGCGTGTAGGCGCAGATTCCTCCGGGTACCTCCGCCCCCTTGAAGAAGCGGGGTCACAGGCGTACGGCGCAAGCATCATGCAGTCGAAGCGGCCAGCACCTCACGCACCATGGCTTCGGGCGCCGCCCGGACCGCGCCGCTCCCCGGCGAGTCGATCACGACAAACCGGATTTCGCCGCCTTCGGCCTTCTTGTCGACGCGCATCAGTTCCAGGTAGCGATCAGCGCCCAGCGCCGGACCCGTGACCGGCAGGCCGGCTCTTTCGATGATGGCGGTCAAGCGCGCCACGAAAGCCGCGTCCACCAGCCCCAGCCGGTGCGACAGGCGGGCGGCCATGACCATGCCGCAACCGACCGCCTCGCCGTGCAGCCAGGCGCCGTACCCCATTCCCGCCTCGATTGCATGACCGAATGTGTGACCGAAATTCAGGACGGCGCGCAACCCGGCTTCACGCTCGTCCCGGCCCACAACCCAGGCCTTGATCTCGCAACTGCGCCGGATCGCATGCGCCAGGGCGTCGGGATCGCGCGCGAGCAGGGCCTGCATGTTCGCCTCTATCCAGGCGAGAAATTCCATGTCGGCGACCGGCCCGTACTTGATGACCTCCGCCAGGCCGGCGCTGAGCTCACGCGCCGGCAGCGTGGCGAGGGTTGCGATGTCACACACAACGAGTCGCGGCTGGTAGAACGCGCCGATCATGTTCTTGCCCATCGGGTGGTTGATGGCTGTCTTGCCGCCCACCGAAGAGTCCACCTGGGCCAGCAGCGTGGTGGGCACTTGCACAAACGGCACGCCCCGCATGTAGCTGGCGGCGGCATACCCGGTCATGTCGCCTACGACACCGCCACCCAGCGCAAACAGCACAGTCTTGCGGTCGCAGCCATTTTCCAGGAGGGCATCGAAAATGAGGTTCAGCGTCTGCCAGTCCTTGTACTGCTCGCCGTCGGGTAACACGACCAGGTGAACTGCAGGGTAGTGACCGCGCAATACGGTACGCAGTTTCTCGGCGTAAAGCGGCGCCACGGTTGCGTTGCTGACGATCAGCGCGCAGGCCGCGCGCGGCAGGCTGCTCCAGGTGGCTTCATCCTGCAACAGCGCTTGGCCGATGACAATGGGATAGCTGCGGTCGTCCAGGTCGATGTGAACCTGGTGGGTCGCCCCGGGAACGGAAATGGCTTGCATGGACCGAGTTTACCGGCCTGGCCATCGGGGCGTGGAAGGCAGGTCAGCGCGCAGGCAATACGCCGGCGAGTTCCAGCTGCATGACAATCATGTTCACCAGGGTCGGGACGGACGGGCGCCCGGTTTCGATGACGAAATGGGCGGTCTGCCTGTAAAGGGGATCACGTTCGGAACTCAGCTCGCGAAGACGGCCCAACGGATCAGGAACCTGCAGCAGCGGCCGGTTGACGTCGTGGCGCAGCCTGCGGAATACCTCTTCGGGCGAGGAATGGAGGTAGACAACGTGTCCGCGCTCCCGCAGGCGCTCACGATTGGCTGGCCGGAGTACAGCGCCGCCCCCGGTAGACAGGACACCCTCTACCGGCCGTGTCAGGTCGGACAGCGTTTCCTGTTCGATATCGCGGAAGGCCGTTTCGCCTTCCCGGTCAAAGAACTCGCGGATCGAGCAGCCGATCCGCTGCTCGATCGCATGATCGGCATCCACAAAGGGGAGCGCGAGGCGCTTTGCGAGCTGCCGGCCGACAGTGGATTTGCCACTGCCAGGCAGCCCTATCAGTACGACTTGCACCCAGGGACGTCAGGTGTCAGTTGCTGGATCGGCAGGAACCGACGCCATAGGGCGGTTGGCGGAACGAACCCGCATTGGTGTCGTCTCCCACGATGAAGTTGGTAACGAACTGGCGTTCGTTCGTCCCCTGGGAACCAGCGACATTCGCCGTCACCCGGATCTTGTAGGCCAGCCACGTTGCGAACCGCTGCGAATACTCGACCTTGATCACAAGGATACCGCTCGAGTTCGTCGTTCTTACGTTTGCATCAGCGTAGCTGATCAAGAGGTCACTCTTGCGGGGCTCCAGTGTCGGCTGGTTGTTGCTGTCCACGCTGGTATTGACGTTTTCGCCGGAGTCGACGTTGCCATTGCGGTTGGTATCTTCATTGGCACACCACACCCGCGCAACGGTAGAGCTGCTTCCCGGGACCGCTGTGTCGCTAGGGTAGTAGCCGGTCAGACTTTGCGGCACCACCTGAAGCGGGGAAGCGACTCCACCACTGGAGTTGACGTAATAGGTCGTAGTGCCTGACACGGTTGAAACGTAGAGGTAGTCGCCCTTGCCGTAGTGGGTGAGGTCAACGGAAATATCCACAGGCGCATTGGCCACGGCCCGCCCGGCTGAATCGGCCACGGTGATGGCGAAATTCTTGATGTAGGTTCCGGCGCCAGCGGCCAGCAGGTTGTCATCGCCAATCGACACTGCGAGCGCTTGCCCGGCCAGCGTCAACGAATACGTCACGAACGCAGGACAATCGGAGGCGGAAGTGAAGTCCGTCGCGGAATAGCACGCCCGGAGCGTGACACCGTTGGTCGGGCTGGTGTTCTGGCCGGCAATGTACTCAGTCGAGACACTGCCGCCGTTATCCGTATACAGAGTTTGCGAACCGTTGACGATCGACGAGCCGACTGCAGGCAGGCCAACAGTGAGGTCGGAGAAGCGGACGCGCACGTTCTGTATTGGACGGTTGGCAGCATCCAGGAACAGGAAGCGCAACGTCGAGCGGTTGGTCGTGGAGCCTGCCGAATTGACAGCCAGCACATTGGGCGAGGCCGACAGGGACGGCACCGCACCGGCAGGAATTACTGCTGCGGGAATGACGCTCGAGAAAACCTGCAGCTGGTAGTCGGAAGCGTTGATGCCGCCACCCGTAGCAGAGATCGTGTAGACAGCGGCGGCGGCGGGCGCGTTGAAAGCCTTGCTCGCCACACCCTGCGCATTCGTCACGATGGTCTGGTTCTGCAGGGCCGTGATGTTGCCTCCCAGGACGATGGCGGCGCCGACAATGGGATTGCCCGATGAGTCCAGCAATGTTGCTGTCAGGTTCACTGCCTGGTTGGGTGACGGGCTACTCGGCACGGCCTGCAAGGTGAGCCGGCTGCCGGCGACACGAACCGTCGTGTTCTTCACAATGCCATTGATGGTCACCACAAGGGTGATGACGCGGTCGGTCTTGTCAGCCCCAATGGACAGGTTGCCCGTATAGGCCCCCTGCGCGTCGGTCACCGGCAATCCGGCAGGCACAAACACGCTGTTCTGGTCGGACGCCACGGAAACCCTGGCGCCGGATACCACATTGCGATTGGCATCCAGTGCGACGACCGTCACCAGTGCCCGGTCGGTGCCGCTGTTGTTGAGTGTTGTCTTGTCCGTGAACACGGCGAAGTCCGAGATCACAGCCGTAGCCGAACCTTCGGGTGTTGACGGGACCGTTCCCGGGGTCGTGCCTGCACTGCCGCCGCCCCCGCCGCAAGCAACCAGCAGCGCCGCGAGCAGAACCCCCAGAAATACTTTCAGAAATTGTGTCATGTCTTGTCCTAGATCCTCGTGCCAACTACGTTTCAGATTATCTTGCCGCCGACCGGTCGGCGATCATTTTCGGTGTGATGAAGACCAGCAGCTCCTGCTTGTTGGCAGTGCGTGTCTTGCTCTTGAACAGGTTGCCGACGGCCGGCAGGTCGCCCAGCAAGGGCACCTTGGCTTCATTTTCGGATTCCGTCAGTTCAAAGATGCCCCCGATCACCACCGTTCCGCCATTCTCGACCAGCACCTGGGTCTTGATGTGCTTGGTATTGATGGCAATACCGGCAGCCGTTGTTTCGCCACGGCTGTCCTTGTTGATGTCGAGGTCGAGAATAATGTTGCCCTCGGGGGTGATCTGTGGGGTGACTTCCAGCCGCAGATTGGCCTTGCGGAAGGCCACCGATGTCGCGCCGCTGGACGTCGCCTGCTGGTAGGGGAATTCCGTCCCCTGCTCGATAAGCGCACGCGTCTGGTCTGCCGTCACGATACGGGGACTCGATACCAGTTTTCCCTTGCCATCGGCTTCAAGCGCGGAAAGCTCCAGGTTGAGGAAGCGATTTGCAGCAGAGCTGAACAGTGAGATCGCAAAGCTCGAGGGCGTGAAGCCACCTTGGCCCAGTGCGGGAAGGTTCACGAACGTGGTGTTCAGCGTGTTTGGCACGACGACGCTTTCCCCGGTCGTCCCTGAAACGGCGTCGTACGTACCGCCCAGCGCCACACGGTTGCCGCCGCCTACCGAATAGCCCGGGTCACCGCCACGAAGGCCGCGCAGGTCACTGCCGCCAAGACGCACGCCCAGCGACTTGCCGAAGGTATCGGAAGCCTCGACGATACGCGCCTCGATCAACACCTGGCGCACCGCGATATCAAGCTTGCCTATCAGTTGCTGCACGGCTTCGAGACGCGAGCCAATGTCGGTGACGAAGAGCTGGTTGGTCCGCGGCTCGGCGATGACGCTGCCCCTGACGCTGAGCATGCGGGAACCTGCGGCGCCACTGCCGCCCGCCGTCAGCTGTGCGGCGATGTCTGCAGCCTTGGTGTAATTCAACTGGAAAGCC
>CALRME020000113.1:0-7802 GCA_943369045.1 Sphingobacterium thalpophilum | reverse complement strand
TCTCAGGCCTGCTGGTCGGCTTCGATCGCGAGCTGCGTGCAGATGGCGCGGCACAGCGTGACCACGCGGTCGTTGACGATGCGGTAGTAGATCTGCACGCCATCGCGCCGCTTGCCCAGCACGCCCGAGGTGAACAGCGTGTTGAGGTGCTGCGACATGTTGGGCTGGGTGGTGGGGATTTCCTCGAGCAGCTCGCTGACGTTCTTCTCGCCATTGCACAGGCTGCTGATGATCTTCAGGCGCATGGGCGCCGACATCACGCGGAACACCTCGGCGGCGGTCTCGAACACCTCGTCCGACTCGGTGGCGGCGGCGCGCGGGCGTGTGACGGTCTTTGCCATGGGACGGCTCAAGGGGTCAAGGCTTGATGTAGGCGTAGTGCTCGCGTGCCTGCAGTTGCCCGATGCGAACCACGCCCGAGGGCGTGAACTCGGCGTCCATGGTGAACGCGTCCTTCTTGATGTTGCGGTTGCGCAGGGTGATCTCGCAGACCTCGAAGCGCACACCGCGTGCCTTCAGGGCGCTGACCAGCGAGGCGTAGTCGATGTTGGGGTTCTTCTTGTCCTTGGCGCCTTCCATCAGGAAGTCGATGCCCTCGGCATGGGTCACCACCACGATTTTCGTGTCGGGCGCGACGTCCAGGTGGTTGCGGATGTTGCGCAGGCCCTTGGTGGCCTGCATCTCGGCATTGTCGATGTGGTAGACCACCTTGTCCTGCGCCTGTGCCAGGCCGGCCAGCGACAGGGTGAGGGCGATGGCCGCGCAGAAACGGGCGAAAAGGCGCATGGAAGTCTCCTGTGGAAAGCCCTGCCTCAGCCGGCCCGGGTCTCTTGATAGATTACCACCAACTGATATTGCGCGAAGGCACAATACCGGGTCCCTACACGTTGCGCCTGCCATGACATTCCTTTCTTCCCCACAAGCCGTCCTGCAATTCGTTCTCTGGGGCGGCCTGGCGATCGGCCTGGTCTTTGGCGCCGTGGGCCAGTGGTCCCATTTCTGCGTTCGCGGCGCGATCGCCGACTGGATGCTGTTTCGCGGCAAGGCGCGTGCCATGACCTGGCTGCTGGCGGTGGCCGTGGCCGCCGCCGGCACGCAGGCACTGGTCAGCCTTGGACTCTTCGACGCCACGCGGTCACTGGCCTGGAACCCGCGCCTGCCCTGGTTGTCGTGCCTGCTGGGCGGCCTGGTGTTCGGCTTCGGCATGGTGCTATCGGGCGGCTGCCCCCAGCGCAGCCTGGTCAAGACCGGCACGGGGGACCTGAAGTCGCTGGTGGTACTGATCGTCACGGCCATTGCGGCGCTGATGACGCTGCGCGGCCTGTTCGCGCCCGTGCGTGCCGAGGCTCTTGACGTGTGGGCCGCCACGCTGTCGGGCCCGCAGGACCTGGGTTCGGTGCTGGGCAAGCTCGTGCCCGTGCCCGCCGCGGTGTTGCGCTGGGTGCTGGTGACCGTGCTGGTGGCCATTGCCGTCCTTGCGCTCTGGCGCAACCGAGCCACGATGGAGAGGAAGCACTGGATCGGCGGCCTGGTCGTAGGCCTGCTGCCGCCGGCCGCCTGGCTGGTCACCGGGTATTTCGGCTTCCTGCCCGAGCACCCGGACACGCTGGAGCCTGCCTGGCTGGGCACGCAATCGAGGCGGCCCGAAGGCCTGTCGTTCGTCGCGCCCATGGCCAATTCACTGGACCTGCTGACGCTGTGGACCGACAAGAACACCACGGCCAGCTTCGGCATTACCGCCGCGCTGGGCGCGCTGCTGGGCAGCTTTGCATCGGCCAGGGCTCGCGGCGAATTCAGGCTGCAGAACTTCAGCGACTCCGGCTCGCTGCTCAAGCACTTGGCGGGCGGCGTGCTCATGGGTTTTGGCGGCATCACGGCGCTGGGCTGCACCATAGGGCAGGGCCTCACGGGCCTGGCCATGCTGTCGGCCGGCGCAGTGCTGACGGTGGCGGGCATTGTGGCCGGCGCCATCGTGGCCGTGCGGATGAAGATGCACGACACCTCGCGCGTCCCGGTTCAGTAAAGCAGCATCCATGCGGCCTGCAGGCGTTTTTCGGCCTGCAGGCCGCATGGAGCGTGCTTCATGGCTTTTGGGGTACACATCATGACGGGCCTTCCCATCGACGCAGACGCTCAGGCGATGCAGCTGGTTTTTGAATCACAGCAGGCCACGGCGCTGCGCTGGCGGCTGTCCACGGCGGCCGAGCGGGGCGAGCGCATCGCCCGCCTGCGCGATGCCATGCTGGCCAACCGCGAGGCGCTGTACGAGGCCTTTGCGCAGGACTTCCACAAGCCGCGCATGGAAGTCGACGGTACCGAGATCATTCCCACACTGGACGAAGCGCGCCACACCATCAGCCATCTCAAGCGCTGGATGCGGCCCCGACGCGTGGGCGTCACGCAGCTGACCCTGGGCAACTCCGGCACCATCGAGTACCAGCCGCGCGGCCGCAGCCTGATCATCGCGCCATGGAACTACCCGCTGTACCTGCTGTTTGGCCCGCTGGTCTCCGCGCTGGCGGCGGGCAACACGGCCATCCTCAAGCCCTCCGAGCTGACACCCCATGTGTCCGCCGTGATGGCGCGCATCATCGGCGGAGCCTTCAAGCCCGAAGAAGTGGCCTTATTCGAAGGCGGACAGGCGACGTCGCAGGAACTGCTGGCCAAACCCTTCGACCACATCTTCTTTACCGGCTCACCGGCCGTGGGCAAGATCGTCATGGCCGCCGCCGCCCGTCACCTCGCCAGCGTGACGCTGGAGCTGGGCGGCAAGTCGCCCACCGTCGTCGATGAAACCGCCGACCTCGCCAGGGCGGCCGCAACCATCATGTGGGGCAAGTTCCTCAACAGCGGCCAGACCTGTGTGGCGCCGGACTACCTGTACGTGCACGAAGCGGTGAAGGACCGCTTCATTGCGCAGTGCCAGGAGGTGCTCAAGACCCGCTACGGCCAGACGGCGGCCGAGCAACAGTCCAGCCCTGACTTCGCCCACGTGGTCAATGCCCGCCACACGCAGCGGGTAGCCGGGCTGCTCGACGATGCGGTCCAGCGTGGCGCACGCGTGCTGGCCGGTGGCCAGGTCGATGTGGCCGCGAACTACATCGCGCCCACGCTGATCGACAGCGTCGCACCTGCGTCGACCATCATGCAGGAAGAGATTTTCGGCCCGGTACTGCCCATCGTCGCCTACACCGACATCGCCCAGGTCATCGACGACATCAACGCCCAGCCCAAGCCGCTGGCCCTGTATGTCTGGAGCCGCGACAAGGCGCAGGTGGACAGGCTGCTGGCGGGCACCAGTTCGGGCGGCGCCTGCGTCAACCATTGCGTCGTGCATGTGGCGCACGGCAAACTGCCGTTCGGTGGTGTCAACAACTCAGGCATCGGCAACGCGCACGGCTTCTTTGGTTTCAGGGCGTTCTCGCATGAACGCGCGGTGCTCACCGGTGGCTGGATGAACACCATCAGGATGTTCTTTCCGCCCTACACGGCGCAGCGGCAGCGCGTCGTCAGCTTCCTGGTGAAGTGGCTGGCGCGCTAGGCGCGTTGTCCGGCGCCTGCAACAATCGCAGCCATGAAGTCCAAAGCGCAGTTTCGCTTCCGCCTCTACCGGGACGAGGCCATTGCCATCGGGCCCGGCAAGGTGGCGCTGCTGGAGGCGATAGCGGAGACGGGCTCCATCTCGGCGGCCAGCCGGCAGCTGGGGATGTCCTACCGGCGGGCCTGGCTCCTGGTTGATGAGGTGAACCAGGCGCTCAAGTCGCCGGCCGTCGTGACGGCCGCCGGCGGCGCCCACGGCGGCGGCACGGCGTTGACGCCGGTGGGCCAGGAGGTTGTCAAGCGCTACCGCGCCATCGAGAACGCAGCGCGCGTCGCCGCAGCGAAGGACATCGCGGCCCTGACCCGCCTGATCGCACCCTGATTACCCCGTAGTTTCGCTATGTCCGGCGGAATACAGAGCTAGGGTGACTATGTGACAATTGCGACGTATCGCAATGAACACGACCGAATCCTTTTTCTCCACGGTTGACTGGTCGCCGCTGGTTCTTTCGCTCAAGGTTTCGGCCTTTGCCACGGCGCTGGCCCTGGTGGTGGGCGTGGGCCTGGGCTGGGTGTTTGCCCGCAAGCGCTTTGCCGGCAGCACGGTTCTTGAGGCCGCGTTCATGCTGCCCCTGGTGCTTCCGCCCACGGTGGTCGGCTATGGCATCCTGATGCTGGCAGGGCGACGCGGCCCGCTGGGCTCCTGGCTGCGCGAGCACTTCGACTACACCATCATCTTCAGCTGGCACGGCGCCGTGGTCGCCTCCGCCGTTGTCGCCTTGCCGCTGGTGCTCAAGTCGGCGAGCGCGGCTTTCGCCAATGTGGACCGATCGCTCGAGGCCGCGGCCAGCACGCTGCGGCAGTCGCCGCTGTCGGTGTTCATGCGCGTCACGCTGCCGCTGGCCTGGCCCGGCATCCTGGCCGGCACCCTGCTGGCCTTTGCGCGCGCCATGGGTGAATTCGGCGCCTCGCTGATGGTGGCGGGCTCCATCCCCAAACAGACGCAGACCCTGTCGATGGCCATCTACGACGCCGTCCAGGCGGGGCAGGACGACCTCGCGCTGCTGCTGGTCATCGTCACCTCCCTTCTGTCCATCACCGTGCTGGTTGTTGCCAACCGGTACTTCTCCCTCAAGTAGGACGCCCAAGGAACCACTGTGCGCATCCCGCCCCGACTTCTGGCTACCATCGTTGCCCTGGCCGTGCCTTTGGCCGCCTCGGCGCAGCAGATCACCGTGTCCGCTGCGGCCAGCCTGACCGAGGCGTTCAAGGAGCTGGCGCCCAGGTTCGAGGCCTCGAGGCCGGGCGCGACCGTGCGCTTGAACTTCTCAGCATCGGGCGTTCTGCTGCAGCAGATCACGCAAGGCGCGCCTGTCGATGTGTTTGCCAGCGCCGACCAGGACACCATGAACCGCGGTCTTGAGCAGAAGTTGGTCGATGCCGCGACGCGCAGGGACTTCGCCACCAACAGCCTGGTGCTGATCGAGCCGGCAGCCGGCGGCGTTGGCGTCAGATCGCTGCAGGAACTGACGGGCGCCGGCGTGAAGAAGATCGCCGTCGGCAAGGTCGCCACGGTGCCCGTGGGCCGCTACACCAAACAGGCCCTGGACGCAGCGAACCTGTGGACTGTGCTGGAGCCCAAGTTCGTGCAGGCCGACAGCGTGCGTCAGGTGCTGGACTATGTTGCGCGTGGCGAGGTTGAAGCCGGCTTCGTCTACCGCACCGACGCCGCCATCATGGGCGACAAGGTGAAGATCGTCCTCACGCCCAGCGGCAACGCGCCGGTGTCGTACCCGGTGGCCGTCGTTGCGCAGAGCAGGCAGAATGCGCTTGCGGGCGCCTTCGTCGCTTTCCTTGCTTCCGCCCAGGCGCAGCAGGTGCTGGCGAAATACGGTTTCGGCAAGCCATGATCGATGTCGACCTGAAGCTCACGGTCTCCGACCGCACACGCCGGTTCGACCTGGCGGCGCGGTTTGCGACCGATGCGTCCTTTGCGGCGCTGTATGGGCCCTCGGGGTCGGGCAAGACATTGACGGTGCAGGCCATCGCCGGCTTGCTGCGTCCGGATTCGGGGCATGTGCGCCTGGACGGCCGCACGCTGTTCGACTCGGCCGCCGGCATCGACCTGCCGCCCTCGGAGCGCCGCATCGGCTACCTGTTCCAGGACTACGCGCTGTTCCCGCATTTGTCGGTTCGCCAGAACGTGGCCTTCGGCCTCACATCTTGGCGGCACGGTGCGTCGGCTCAGGAGCAGCGCAGGGTGCAGACGCTGCTGGAGAGCTTTGACCTGGCCGGCCTTGCCGACAGCCGGCCCGCGACGCTCTCGGGCGGCCAGAAGCAGCGCGTGGCGCTGGCCCGGGCACTGGCGTGTGAGCCACAGGTGCTTCTGCTGGACGAGCCCTTTGCGTCCCTGAACCCCATGCTGCGTCAGTCGCTGCGGCGCGAGCTGTCCCAAGTGCGCCGGCAGTGGGGCATACCGGCGGTGATGATCACGCACGACATCGAGGACGTGCTGGCATTGGCCGACGTGGCCTTTGTGTACGAACAGGGCCAGGTGGTGCGCGAGGTGAGCCTGCATGACGCTTCGAGCGTCGAGCTTGCGCGGGAGGCGATCTCCGGTGAGTCGCTGCAACCGGAAGCCCCATTGCGCCAGAAGCTTCGCAAATTGCTCAGCGGCGGGAGCGGCGCGTGACTTTCGGCGTGGTCGGCAGTGCCCCTTCCGCCGCGTGCCGCAGGCCCGCAAGCGCTGGCTCCAGCACCTTCATGTCCGCAACGGCGGCATAGACCGCATAGGCGGGGTAGAGAAACTCGGGCGCTCCAGGCACGCGGTGAAGCCGGCCTTCGTCGATGTACCTGCGCACCACGTTCTGGCGGAAGTAACCGGCGCCGCCCGCGCTGAGCAGATAGGCCAAGCCCAGCGGGCCCAGTGTCGAGGACACTCCCACGCTGGAGAGGCCGGGAAAGGCCAGGCCGTGCTGCGCTGCGAATTCACTGCCCCAGTCCACGTAGACGTAATCAGCGGGCTCTGGCGCCTTGTCCGGCGTGGTGGTGACCATGACCAGCTTTTCCTCGAACAGCAGTTCGATGCGCAGTCCGGGCAACTGGCGCGGCGCGTAGGCGATGCCCACATCCAGCGTGCCCGCCGCCACGCGCGCCAGCAGGTCGTCGGCCACACCCACTTCGGCACGCAGCGCGAGTTCGGGCGCGCCCTCGCGCATCCACAGCAGCCAGTCCAGCATCAACGGGTCCCACAAGCTGACCTCGCAACCCACGGCCACCACGGCGGTACGGCCTGGGGGCACGGCCATCTGCTGGCGGGCACGCTCCCAGACCTGCACCAGGGTCATGGCATGGCGCACGAACTGCTCGCCCGCCGCGGTCAATGACGCGCCGGCCTTGTTGCGCACGAACAGCTGGCGGCCCACCAGCTCTTCCAGCGTCTTCACACGCGCGCTCACCGCCGTCTGCGTCACGTGCAGGCGCTGTGCAGCCTGGGCGAAGCTGCGGCTCGACGCAATTTCCAGGAAAGTCCTGGCGAGTGTGATGTCCATGTTTGGTACTACTTTCAATTCATTAATATTGCATTGAAAGTTAATATAAATCGTTTTTCTTTGACTGGTGTAAACCCTAAACTTTGTTCATCCCAGCAAGCAAACGACTCAAGGAACACACCATGACCACCGCCACCCTTTCCCCCGCCGCCCGTTTCGATAACGCCCAGGTGCAAGTCCGCCCGGCTGCCCGCGCGGCCGCAAGGACCGGTGGCAGCAAGCCGCTCGCCGCAAGCAGCTATCCGTGGATGACGCCCGCCATCGAACGCAACATCGGCGCCCGTGCCCAGCGCATGATGCGCGTCGGCTACTGAGACGCGGTGAGATGAGATTCGGCGGCGCCGGCCCGCTGGGCCTGTTTTCCGATTGCCATGCGCAGACGCTGGCCAATTGCTACAGACTGCGCGCGCTGGCCGGATCGCTGGCAGACGCCAGTTGCGCAACGCGGGCGCGCGAGGCGAGCCGAGAAATCATCGATCACTTCAACGGCGCGGAAATCCGCCACCATGGCGAGGAGGAGGCTTGTCTCTACCCCGCGCTGATTGAATCCATGGCGGGTTCGGACGCCATCTGCCTCCATGAAATGACGCGCGCACTGACGGTCCAGCATCGTGCTCTGGAACTGCGCTGGTACAGGCTGCGTGAGCAGCTTGAGGCCGTGGCCGCAGGCGAGGGAGCAAGCCTTGATGCGCAAACAGTTGAAGCCTTCAT
>CALRME020000112.1:0-7820 GCA_943369045.1 Sphingobacterium thalpophilum | reverse complement strand
TGACATGCCGCGCACGATGGCGCGCAACTGCGTCATGGTCTCGCGCAGCAGGATGTTGTGGCGCTGCGGGTCTTCGGTGTGCAGCAGCGTCAGCAGTTTGGCGCCTATGTCGTCGTGCATGTCGCGCGCCACGCGCAGGCGCTCCTGCTGGATGCCGCTCTCGTGTGCATCGCGGCCCTGGGCGGCCTGGTCCATCAGCTGGCAGAGGGATGCCATGAACTCGGCGTCGGCGCCCGAGAACAGGCGTTTGCCGTGGTCGCGGTAGCGCAGCACGCGCGCGGCTACGCCGCCGCTGGCCGGTATGCGCAGGCCCAGGCCGTCGTCGGCGATTCCGGGGCGTGCCGCCTGCGACGCATTGACCGCCTCCGGCGCGTTCTGCAGCGGGTTGAACAGGCGCTGCAGGGCAGCCGACCAAAGCTGCTCGCGCTCGTCGGCCGAAGCGGAAAACGCGATGCGCACCAGCTCGGGCAGCATGGTGTCCACGCCGGCATTGCCGCGCTCGACGATCCGCACCCACAGCCACTGCCGCATCGGGAAATAGATGGCGCCCACCAGCAGCAGCGTCGCGCCCAGCGACAGGGCCGGGTTCCAGCGCAGCCACAGCACCAGCAGGCCGTCGACCACCAGCACCATGGCCACGCCCAGCGCCCACACCAGCACACGGTAGGCCCACTGGTTCAGGTCGAACAGGCGGTAGCGGCCCACGCCCAGCGCCAGCCCGAAGAACATGATGAGGAAAAAGCCGAAGGCGTATCCCTGTTCCATGGGCGGAAACAGGCCCAGAAAGCTGACCGAGACCATCACTGCCACGAACAGGCCGCAGCCCACCAGCGCCGACAGGCCGAACCAGCGCAGGGCCGCGCGCTCGGCCGGCTGGCCGCGGCTGCGCCGCCATTGAACGATGCCCAGAGCTATAGCCAGCAGCATTTCCAGCATCACCGGGATGCGCAGGCCCCAATCCTGGTTGGGCGCCAGGCGGAACACGTCAGCGGCGAGGAACAGGCCGAACACAATCCACGGCGCCAGCAGCCAGCGCGGGCGCCACAGCATATGCGGGTGGGTCATGAAGATGGCCACCAGCGCGCTGCCGAACAGCAGGGTGCCTGTGTGATTGAGCGATGCCAGCCAGCGGAACACCGTGCCGTCGATGGCCAGTTCTCGCGTGCTGTACGCGGCTGCGGGGTAGACGCAGATCGCAAACATCAGTCCGCACAAGGCCAGCATGCGGGCCCCCCAGCTCTCGCGCCGCAGCGCGAACACCCATGCGCCGATCAGCAGGCAGGCGCTGCCGGCGAACAGCTGGAACCAGAACACGCCGGGCAATGAGCCCAGGTGCCGGTTGGGCGAGACGGGCAGGGTGGACGCCTGCACCGGCGCGCCGGCGGTGGCCTGCCAGTGCACGGTGAGCTGCGACTGCGCGAAGATCGCGGCCAGCTTCGACTGCCGGGCAAAGAATTCCGCCATGTCCTTGTATTCGTCGAAGAAATCCGGTTCCTCGATGGTGTCGCTGGCTTTCACATCGAGTGCACCTGCGGCGTTTTCGAGGCGCGTGGCCAGCGCGCCGCGTGGCGGGCCGCCAGGCACAGTTTTCGTGATGCGAAGCGAGGGCGCGGGCGGCCCCGCGCCGGGCTCATAGGCCGCGAACTGCAGGCCGGTAAAGGGCTGCGCAAGTGCAAACCAGAGCGAAGCCAGGCAACCAACGAGGACCAGGGCGACTGCCGCCAGCAGGATGCGTCGCGGCTGGTCGGGCAGCATCTACACCCCCAGGTACTGGTCCAGCAGCTGCGGCTGGGCGCGCAACTCGTCCGAGGTGCCGGCGAAGACCACCTCGCCCTTGACCAGGATGACGTTGCGGTCGGTCACCTGCGTCACGTGCTTCCAGTTCTTGTCGACGATCACGCTGGAGATGCCCGATTCGCGGATCAGGCCGCAGATCTTCCAGATCTCGCGCGCGATCAGCGGCGCCAGGCCCTCGGTGGCTTCGTCCAGGATCAGTACGTCGGGGTTGGTCACCAGCGCGCGGCCGATGGTCAGCATCTGCTGCTCGCCACCGGAGAGCTGCTGGCCGCCGTGGCCCAGGCGCTCGGTCAGGCGAGGGAAGGTTTCGAGCACGCGTTCGTAGGTCCAGTCGCGCTGGCCGCGCGTCCCGGCGCGGGCCGCCATCTTCAGGTTCTCGACCACCGACAGGTTGCCGAAGATGCCGCGGCCTTCGGGCACGTAGGCGATGCCCAATTGCGCGATCTCGTAGGGCGCGCGGCCGGTCATGTCCTTGCCTGCGATGTGCACAGTGCCCGCGCGCGGCTTGACCAGGCCCATCAGGCTTTTGAGCAGGGTGCTCTTGCCCATGCCGTTGCGGCCCATCAGCCCGATCGTCTCGCCGCGCGCCACCGAAAAGTCGATGCCGCGCAGGATGTGGCTGGCGCCGTAGTAGGTGTTCAGGGCTTTGGCGTCAATGAGCATTTCCATGTCAGTGCTCCTCACCCAGGTAGGCCGACTGCACGCCCGCGTCGGCGCGTACCTCTGCCGGCGTGCCGCTGGCGATCACCTGGCCGTTGACCATCACCGTGAGCCGGTCGGCCAGGGCGAACACGGCGTCCATGTCGTGCTCGACCAGCATGATGGCGTGGCTTTCCTTCAGGCGCAGCAGCAGGCTGACCATGCGCTCGGCCTCGGCCGTGCCCATGCCGGCCAGCGGCTCATCGAGCAGCAGCACGCGCGGGTCGGTAGCCAGCGTCATGGCGATTTCGAGCTGGCGCTGCTCGCCGTGGCTGGTGGCGCCGGCGATGGTGTGGGTGCGGTTGACCAGGCCGGCCATGTTGATGGCGCGGCTGGCGCGCTCGTTGCAGTCGGCAAACGAGTCTGCGCGCGAGAGCCAGCGGGCCGCGCGCGGCGTGCGCGACTGCGCGGCCAGGCGCACGTTGTCCCAGATGGAGAGCGGCAAAAAGATGTTGGTCTTCTGGTAGCTGCGGCCCAGGCCCTGGCGCGAGATGGCTTCGGGCCTGGCACCGGTCACGTCCTTGCCGCCCAGGGTGATGGAGCCCGATGTCGGCTCCAGGTCGCCCGACAGCAGGTTGGTCAGCGTGGATTTGCCGGCGCCATTGGGGCCGATCACCGCGTGAATGCGGCCGTGCACCAGGTCGACCGAGACGCCGTTGACGGCGGCGAGGCCACCGAAGCGCTTGGTGAGGTCTTTCGCGGAGAGCAGCACTTCACTCATCGCTGTTCTCCTTGCGGCGCGTGAAGCGTTCCACCAGCCCCAGGATGCCGCGCGGCGCGAACACCACCAGCAGCACGATGAAAAGGCCCATCCACAGCTGCCAGTGCTTGCCCAGGTTCACGCCGCCGATGGTGGGCAGGTCCTTGAACACGTGCAGCAAATACTCGAAGGCAAAGGCGCCAACGATGGCGCCGGCGAAGTTGCCCATGCCGCCCAGGATGACCATCATGATGGCGTGCGCGCTCATGTGAAAACCCATGAGCTCCGGGTTGATGTAGCCGGTTTGCGCACCCCAGAGGTAGCCCGCCAGACCGGCCAGCGCGCCGGCCAGCGTGAAGGCGGCCAGCTTGTATTTGAAGGTGCCGTAGCCCATGGCGCGCATGCGGTGCTCGTTCACGCGGATGCCCGAGAGCGCGCGGCCGAACGGGCTCCACAGCAGGCGGCGCAGGAAGGCGTATGTGCCCACCAGGCAGGCCAGGGTGAAGAAGTAGAAAACCTTCTTGTTGTCCAGGTCGAACACCCCGGCATCGGGCTTGAAGTTGACGTAGATGCCGTCGGAGCCGCCCAGTGCCTTGTTGTCGAAGAACAGGTAGAACACCATCTGCGCGAAGGCCATGGTGACCATGATGAAGTAGATGCCGTGGGTGCGCACCACGAAGAAGCCGATCACCAGCGCCGCGAGAGCTGATGCGGCCACGGCCGCCGGCAGCGTCCACCACAGGCTGACCGGCTCGCCAGCGGGTGTGAGGAAGGCCAGCGCGTAGCCCGCCAGGCCGAAGTAGGCGGCGTGGCCCAGCGACACCAGGCCGGTCACGCCTTGCAGCAAATCGAGGCTCATCGCGAAGATGGCCATGATCATCATGCGCGTCACCATCTGCGCATAAAAGTCGGTGCCCACGAAGGGGAAGGCGATGAGCGCGATCACGCCCAGCACCAGCACCACCTGCACGCTGCGCGGCAGGACCTCCAGATTGGCTTTCGCGGTGCTCATTGTTTGAAGAGACCTTCCGGCTTCCAGAGAAGGACGGCCGCCATCAGCATGTAGACCAGCATGCCCGCCACCTGGGGCAGCAACACCTTGCCGAAGGTATCGACCAGGCCCACCAGCAGCGCGGAAATGAGCGCGCCGCGCACCGAGCCGATGCCCCCGATCACCACCACCACGAAGCACATGATGAGCACCTGCGAGCCCATGTTGGGGTACACGCTGGAGACCGGCGAGGCGATCATGCCGGCCACTGTCGCCAGCGCCACGCCCAGCGCGAACACCACAGCGTGGATCAGCTTGATGTTGATGCCCAGCGCTTCGGCCATGTCGCGGTTGAAGGCGCCGGCGCGGATCTTCATGCCCAGCCGGGTTTTCGAGATCAGCAGGTACAGGCCGACGGCCAGGGCGATGCAGACACCCGACATGAACAGGCGGTAGACCGGGTAGGAGAGGTTGTCGGTGAGCGGGATGGAGGCCGACAGCAGCTCCGGGATCTTCACGCCGTGCACGTCGTCGCCCCAGAGGATGGAGCGCGCTTCCTCGAAGATGTAGATCAGGCCGAAGGTGAGCAGCACCTGGTCGAGGTGGTCACGGTCGTAGAAGTGCCGGAACAGCAGCCACTCCAGCGCCAGGCCGAAGATCACTGACAGCACCGCGCCACCGAGGATGGCGATGGTCAGGCTGCCCGTCATGGTGGACAGTGACCAGGCCAGGTAGGCGCCCAGCATGTAGAAGCTGCCGTGCGCCAGGTTGACCACGCCCATGATGCCGAAGATCAGCGTCAGGCCGGCGGCCAGCATGAACAGCAGCAGCCCGTACTGCACGCTGTTGAGCAGCTGGATCAGGAAATTGGCGAAATCCATCAGGGCAGTGGCATCAGGCCTGTCGGCGTGTCAGGAGGAGCAGGCCGCCCATCAGCGTGAACAGGCCGCCGCAGATGCGGTTGATCCACTTCACCGGGCCGCTGGATTTGAGGAGCGGCACGATGCGGGCCACGCCCAGGGCGCACAGCGTGAGCACGGTGAATTCAAAAGCCATGAAGGTCAGGGCAAGGATGGCGAACTGCGGCGCCATCGGCTGCGCCGGGTTGAGGAACTGCGGAAAGAAGGCCGCGAAAAACAATATCGCCTTGGGGTTGCTCGCGCCCACCAGCAGCCCCTGCAGGTAGAACGAGCGCGTGCGCTGCCCGCCAGCTTCGCCGTCAACGGAAAGGGCGGTGTTGCTGCGGAAGGTCTTGATGCCCAGCCAGACCAGGTAGGCCGCGCCCACCAGCTTGGCCGTGGTGAAGGCCGTCTCCGATGCCGCCAGCAGCGCACCCAGCCCCATGGCCGAAAGCAGCATTACGCACAGTACGGCGGTGACCGCGCCTGCCACCGACGTCATCGCGCGGCGCGGGCCGTGGTTGATGGCATTGGTCATGCACATCAGCATGGTCGGCCCCGGCGTGACGATCAGCAGGGCGACGGCGGCGACGTAGAGCAGGTAGGTGGTGAGCGTCATGGTTGGTGGCACAGGACAACGGAAAGGCAAAAAAATGGGAGGTGGCGACCTCCCATTGTGTTGGCTAGCAAGCCTTAAGCCATCTTGCAGCCGGCACCTGAATCAGCCAGGGCCTTGGCGGCGACGCCCAGCACCTTGTTTTCCTTGTTCTCGACCACGCGCAGGTAGATGTCCTGCACCGGGTTGTGCGACTTGCTCATGGTCCACTTGCCGCGCGGGCTGTCGATGGTGGCCGATTCCATGGCCTTGTACAGGGCGGCCTTGCTGTTGAGGTCGCCCTTGACGGCGGCGGCGCCCTGCGACAGCAGCAGGCCCGTGTCGTAGCCCTGCACGGCGTACACGTCGGGCTGCATGCGGAACTGCTTGGCGTATTCCAGGCGGAACTTGTTGTCGCGCGGCGTGTTGAGCGAATCACCATAGTGCATGGTGGTGATGATGCCGTCGGCGGCGGGGCCGGCGGCGTCGAGCACGCCTTCGGTCAGGAAGCCCGAGCCGTACAGCGGGATCTTGCCCTTGAGGCCCGCGGCCGCGTAGTCCTTGATGAACTTGGCGGCGCCGCCACCGGCGAAGAAGCAGGCCACCGCGTCGGGCTTGAGCGCGGCGATTTCGGTCAGCAGGGCCTGGAATTCGACCTGCGGGAAGGGCAGGCCCAGTTCCTTGACGATGGTGCCGCCGGCCTTGGTGTAGCTGTCCTTGAAGCCTTCGAAGGCCTCGTCGCCGGCTGCGTACTTCCAGGTGATCCAGACGGCCTTCTTGTGGCCCTTGGCGACCATGGCCTGGCCCAGCGCCAACGTGGGCTGGCTGTTGGTGAACGAGGTGCGGAACACGTTGGGGGCGCACAGGGCACGGGTGGCGGCATGCACACCGGCATTGGGGATCAGGCACAGCGTGCCCGAATCGCGCACCACCTTCTGGATGCCCATCTGCACTCCCGAGTGCACGGTGCCGATCAACACGTCGACCTTGTCACGCTGCACCAGCTTGGTGGCGTTCTCGATGCCCTTGGACGGCTCGGCCTCGTCGTCGACCTTGAACCATTCGATCTCGCGGCCGCCCAGCTTGCCGCCCTTTTCGTTGATGGCCATGCGCACGCCGTTCTCGATGGCCACGCCCAGCTGGGCGAAGGTGCCGGTGTAGGGCAGCATGAAGCCCACACGCACCTTGTTGCCCTGCGCACGGGCGATCTGGGGCAGCAGCAGGCCGGTGGAGGCGGCGCCCACCAGGGCGGCGCTGCGGGTCAGGACGAGGCGGCGAGTGGTCATGTCGTTTCCTTGGTTTAGTTTAGGCTTAAAGTAATTTAACGCATCGTGCAAGGGCGGGGCACCCTGACTTACCCCAAGGTCCCGGCGGCTCCGGCGCCCGAGCGCAGCTTGAAGCGCTGGATCTTGCCCGTTGCCGTCTTGGGCAGCTCGGCGACAAATTCAAACCACCGAGGATACTTGTACGGAGCCAGCTGGTTCTTCACGTGGATCTTGAGGTCGTCGGCCGAGGCCGACTGGCCGGACTTGAAGACTACGTAGGCCTTGGGCTTGATCAGCTCGTCGGTGTCGGCCACGCCGATCACGGCGGCCTCCAGCACCGCCGGATGCGTCATCAGGCAGGCTTCCACCTCGAAGGGCGACACATAGATGCCGCCGACCTTGAGCATGTCGTCGCTGCGGCCGCCATAGGTGTAGTAGCCGTCGGCGTCGCGGGTGTACTTGTCGCCCGAACGCGTCCAGTCGCCGGCGAAGGTGGCCTTGGTCTTGGCGCGGTTGTTCCAGTACATGATGGCCGCGCTGGGGCCGCTGATCTGCAGCTCGCCGATCTCGCCCACGCCGCATTCGCGCCCGTCGTCGCCCACGATGCGCAGCTCATAGCCGGGCACAGCCTGTCCGGTAGTGCCGTAGCGCACCGCGCCGGGGCGGTTGGACAGGAAGATGTGCAGCATCTCGGTCGAGCCAATGCCGTCCAGGATTTCGCAGCCATATTCGGCGGTCCATTTCCTGCCGATCTCGGCCGGCAAGGCCTCGCCGGCGCTGGTGCACACGCGCAGCTTCAGTTCGCTTTTCTTCGGCCGGGCCGCATCGGCCAGCAGGGCGGCGTACAACGTGGGTACGCCGTAGAAGATGGTCG
>CALRME020000111.1:0-7849 GCA_943369045.1 Sphingobacterium thalpophilum | reverse complement strand
ATGGTCGGCCAGTGACAGCGCCAGCGCCGCCATCTGGTCCACCAGCACGATGGTCATCTGCTCACCCCGCAACTTGTCCAGCGCGGCAAACAGCTCCTCGATGACCTTGGGCGCCAGGCCCAGGGATGGCTCGTCGAGCAGAAGCACCGAGGGCTGGCTCATCAGCCCGCGCGCCAGGGCAAGCATCTGCTGCTCGCCGCCAGAGAGCAGGCCGGCGCGCTGGTGCAGCCGTTCCCGCAGGCGCGGGAAGCGCTTCAGCATCTCTTCAACCCGCTGCTCCATGCCGGCGGACTTGAGGAAGGCTCCCAGCCGGATGTTGTCCAGTACGCTCAATTCCGGGAACACCTGCCGTCCCTCAGGTACCAGCACCAGCCCCCTGGCGACGATCTGTTCGGCCGGCAAGGCGGTGATCTCCTCGCCCTTGAGGTGAATGCCACCCTTTACCGGGCGGTGCAGACCGGCCAGGCACCGCATCAGCGTGGATTTGCCCGCCCCGTTGGCTCCCAGCAAGGCCACCACCTGGCCCTGGCGTACCCGCAAGTCGATACCGCGAAGCGCCGGCACAGCGCCGTACGCGGCGCCGAGCTGACCCACTCCCAGTAATTCGGGGGCCTCCTTTGCGTGTGCAGCCGCATCGCGCGGCGCCATTGCCGCTATCGTGGTGTCGCCCAGGTAAGCCTGGCGGACCGCCGCATTGCCGCGAACTTCCGCAGGCGAACCAATGGCCAGCAGCTGGCCGGCGTCAATCACCACGACGCGGTCAGACACCTCCATCACCAGGGCCATGTCGTGCTCCACCACGACTACGCCGATACCAGCGTCTGCGATGGCGCGCAACAGGCCGGCGAGCCGGGTCTTGTCCTCGCGCGACAGGCCGGCGGCCGGCTCGTCCAGCAGGATGACCTGCGGATCGGTGGCAAGTGCCCTGGCTATTTCCACCAGCCTCCGGTCCACGTGAGGCAGGTCGGCCGCCAGCGCATCGGGCCGCCCCGCATACCCACATTGCGCCAGCAAGACGCGGCAGCGCTCAAGCAAGGCAGAGTCACTGATGCGGTGAGCACCGAACAGCGGCCCCAGGGCACCCCGGGCCATGGCCAGCGCCACGTTGTCCTGCACGCTGAGCGAGCCGAAGAGCTGCGACGTCTGGTACGTGCGTGCCATGCCGTTGCGAGCAATCTGCCCCGCCGCCTGGCCATGCCGCGAACGGCCTTCAAGCGCGAAGCCGCCGGCCGACGGCGCATAGAAGCCGCTGAGCATGTTGAGTACCGTTGTCTTGCCCGCTCCGTTCGGGCCGATCAGGCTGGTGACGCCCCCGGGCAAGGTGCTGAACGCGAGGTCGTGCACCGCGCGCACGCCACCGAAAGTGCGACCCAGGCCCTTGACGTCGAGAGCGCCTGCGGGTGCTTTGCGCGGCAGTGCCTCATGGCCGGGCCTCACCGGCGCCGCTCCCAGCGCAAGCGGCTTCACTCGCCGCCACAGGGCCGACAGCAAACCCGCAACGCCCGCTGGGGCCACCCACAGCACCACCAGCAGCAGGGCGCCAAAAAACAGCAGCCGGTATTCCTCCAGACCGGACAGCAGTTCGGGCAGCACGCCCACGATGACGGCGCCGATGAGCGGCCCGAGGATGGAGCCTGCACCGCCCAGCATGACCACCAGCACAAACAGGATCGACTGCAGGAACGTGAACGCCTGTGGCGTGACGAAGCCCGACATCGGTGCGAACAGGCCGCCCGCCAGGCCGGCGAACGCCGCAGACATCGCAAACGCCACTGTCTTGACCACCAGCGGGTTGATGCCCACGGATTCGCAGGCTGCTTCGCTGTCCTTGACCGCGCGCATCGCAGCGCCCCAGGCGCCCCGCGACAGCCAGGTATAGAACGCGAGCGCGATGCCGCAGGCCAGCACCGCCAGTGTTGCAACACCCCGTTCGCCGAATGCGGTTCCTGCGATGGACGGCGATGCGATGCCCATCAGGCCGTTCTGGCCGCCCGTGACGCTGCGCCACTCCACGATGCCATGCTCGACGATGAAGCCGAAGGCGATCGTGATCATCGCCAGGTAAGGCCCTTTCACCCTTAAGGCCGGCAGCGCCAGCAAAAAACCGGCAGCACCGCACAGCAGCACCGCCAGCGGCCAGGCCAGCCAGAAATTCAAGCCAGCCTTGCTTGTGAGCACGGCCACCACGTAGGCACCCAGGGCGTAGAAGCCTGCATGGCCAAAAGAAACTTGCCCGGTCAGGCCGAACAGGATGTTGAGCCCCATGCCGACAATGGCCAGCAACGCCACGTTGGCCAGGACATAGACGAAGTAGCCGTTGACGCCCCAGGCCAGCCCGATCGCCGCCGCCAGGGCCGCGATCACTGACGCCAGTACGGCAGGCGTTCCCAGGCCCAGCAAAGGCTTTGTTGCCACGGAACTCATACCTTCTTGACCGACGCGCGGCCGAACAGCCCGTCAGGCCGGACCGCCAGCGCCACGATGACGAGCGAGAACATGATGATCTGGGTATAGCCCGAGCCCAGTGTGACGGTGACCAGTGCCTCACCGGCACCAAACAACAGGCCGGCGAGCATCACGCCCCAGGCGCTGGTGATGCCGCCCAGGATGGCCACGGCAAAAGCCTTCAGGCCGAACAGCGTGCCCATGTCGGCATGCACGTTGAACAGCGGCGCCACCAGCGCGCCGGCAATGCCTGCAAAAAGTGTGGAGATGGCGAAGGCCGCCAGCACCACACGGCTGACCGGGATGCCCATCAGCCGTGCGGCATCGCGGTTCTGCTCGACCCCCAGCATGGCCACGCCCCAGCGCGTGCGGTGTGCCACCAGGTGCAGCGCGCCCGCCAGAACCAGCCCTACCACGGGGATTAGAAGCTGCAGCGGGTACACACCCAGGCCCAGATCACCCAGCTGGACGGGCGTGATGGCCAGCGGCGACGGCAGGCTGCGCGGCTCCTTGCCGAAGACGAACATGACGCTGTTGTCCAGCACGATGCCCAGCGCCACCGTCGACATCAACCAGGCGTTGGAACCGCGGCGGGCGAAAGGGCGTACCGCCACGAACTCCACCAGCATCCCGTAGCCGGCGCACAGAAAAAGGGCGCAGACGATCGCCAGCGGCAGCGGCCAGTGCAGGGTCTGCGAGAAGCTGTAGACCAGGACGGCACCGAGCATCATGGAACTGCCCTGGGCAAAGTTGACCGTCGCCGAAACGGCGTAGGTCACGTAAAAGCCCAGGGCCATAAGCCCGTACATGCTGCCCAGGCCCAGGCCGCTGATCAAGGCCGAGGTCAGGAGCATCAGGAAGCCTTCAGTTGTTGCCCACGGGCAGGATGCGGTTGTCGATGAACTGGGCCCAGACGTAGTCGTTCTCGGTCACTGCGTCATGCACGTCCGGCGTGAAAGGCTTGACGTAGGTCTTGATCAGGCCTTCATAGCGGTCGATCTTGTAGAACCCCTGGCGCACGTCATCGCCCTTGGTGCTTCCCGCCCTGGCTATGGCCAAGCCGGCCAGTTGCATCGCGTCGTAGGCATTGGCCACGCCCACCGAAGGCGTGACGTCATCCGGGCCCTTGATGTCGGAGTACTTGGCCATCAGCGCCTTCATCACCTTGTCGCCCACCGGCCCCTGCTTGCCGAAGAAACTGTAGGTCTGCACGAAATGGACGGATTTGGCGCTGGGGCCGGCCAGCTCGGTGAAGCGACCGCCTGCCGGGCCCCAATGCGAAACGACCGGCACTTTCCAGGCCATGCGGTCAAGCGACTTGACGACCTGTGCAGACGGCCCTACGTTGCCGACGAGGAACAGCACGTCCGCGCCCTGGGCCTTGAGCTTGGTCAGCTGTGGCACCACGTCCACGTCGTTGGCCTCGAATTTCTCAACGCCCGCCGAAGGAACTTTCTGCGCGGCCATGGCAGCGGCCAGGCCCTTTTCGTTGGATTCACCCCAGGAGTTGTTGACCAGGATCATCCCGGGCTTTGTGGACTTGAAGGTCTTCTGCGCGTACTGCAGCATGGCCTTGTTGACGATCTCGTCCACCGCCGAAACGCGGAAGGCGTAGTTGGGATTGGCGCCGTTCTTCGTGATCGGCGTGCCTGCGGCCCAGGGCCCCATGAACGGTACCTTCTCCTGGTTGGCGATCGGCACGATGGCCATCGACACCGGCGTGTCCAGCCCGCCGAACAGCACGGCCACCTTGTCCTTGAAGATCAGCTCGCGCGCGGCGACCACACCCTTGGCGGGATTGCCCTCGTCGTCGCGGCGCACCAGTTCGAGCTTGCGGCCGCCCAGCAGGCCGCCCTTGGCGTTGATCTCCTCGATGGCGATGGTGAGGCCGCGGGTGATGGCCTCACCGGCGCGGGCCGACTGGCCCGACAGGGCCGTCACCAGGCCGATCTTGATGGTTTCCTGGGCGAACGCAGGCAAGGCGCTCAGGCCGGAAAGCGCAAGCGCGACGGCGGCAATAAGGGGGCGGCGGGACAGGTGCATGGCGTTTCTCCTGGAGGCTGGGGTTGGAACAGCCAGCACGAATGCAAGCTCCATGCCATGATTGTCAACAATCCATCGGGCAATATTGTTGACAATATGAAAGCCTTAATGGCACCAATATTGCTCACCGCAACAACAGAAATCCGATCGCGCCCACGAACCATGCATACGCACCGAAATCAGGCATTCATGCACCCACCCAGTGCCGTCGAGCCGTTTTCGCCCAAAACGCTGGCGCATCACGGGCTGTTCGGCTACAGCGCCATCGCCGGGCGGCCGGCCTACGATTGGCCTGGAGGCAAACGCCTGGCGGTGTACATCGGGTTCAACCTGGAGCACTTCTCGTTCGGCGACGGCCTGGGCGCAGCACTGGGGCCTGTCTCGGCGCAGCCCGACGTACTGAACTACTCATGGCGCGAATACGGCAACCGGGTAGGGGCCTGGCGGTGCCTTGACCTGTTCGACGCTCTGGGCCTGCCCACCGGAGCGCTGGTCAACACAGCCCTGTACGACCACTGCCCCGATCTGGTGGCAGCATTCGCCTCGCGAGGCGACGAGATCATCGGCCACGGCCATTCCAATGCCGAGCGGCAGTCCGACATGGGTGTGGCCCAGGAGCGCGAGTTGCTGGTGCATTGTCGCGATCGAATTGAACGAGAAAGCGGTATCGCGCCCTCCGGATGGCTGTCGCCCTGGATTTCCGAATCACCCGATACGCCGCACCTGCTGGCTGAAGCGGGCTACCGCTACACACTCAACTGGTGTCACGACGACCAGCCTGTGCGAATGTCGACGCGCAACGGGCCGCTGTGGTCCATTCCCTACCCGCAGGAACTCAACGACATCCCGATGATCGTCACGCGCCAGATGGATGCGAAGGACTTTTCTCAGATGGTCATTGACAACTTCGACGAGATGCTTTTGCAGTCGCAGCGCGAGCCGCTGGTCATGGGCATAGCCCTGCACCCGTACATCGTGGGCCAACCTTACCGCTTGCGGCATTTGCGCAGGGCGCTGCAACACCTGGCCGCCCACCGCGGCGAGGTATGGTTCACCACGCCCGGCGCCATCTGCGGCCATCTGGATAATGTTTTCCTATGAGCACCAGCAAGCGCACTGCGCCCGCGGCAGCCACCGTGCAACCGGCGCCTGCGGGACTGACGGACACAGAAGGCCGCATCTACCACAGCGTTTTTGAGAGCGTGATGCACCAGCGCATCGCCCCGGGCACCAAGCTGCCTGAGCAGGCGCTTTGCGAGCTTTTCGGTGTCAACCGCGCGACGGTCCGCAAAGTGCTGCAGCGGCTGGCGCACGACCATATCGTCGACCTGCGGCCCAACCGCGGCGCCGTTGTGGCCGCGCCCACGCCGGAGGAAACCCGGCAGATCTTCGAGTCACGCCGCCTGCTCGAAGCTGCCATCCTGCCGCTGGCGGCCGAGCGCCTGAGCAAGGCCGGCGCCGCGCAACTGCGCAGGCAGCTCAAGGAAGAGCACGCCACGCTCCACAAGTCGGACCAGCCGGCCTGGGCGCGACTGGCCAGCAGTTTCCACCTGAGGCTGGCCGAGGTTGCGGGCAACGAGATCCTGCACGGTTACCTGACGGAACTGATCTCGCGCTGCTCGTTGATCGTGGCCTTGTACGAGCCGCCGGGCAACGCTGCCTGCGAGCACGAGGAACACGCCCGCATCGTCGATCACCTTGAAAAGGGGGAGGCGGCCAAGGCGGTGAAAGTCATGAACGAACACCTGCTGGACCTGGAAAGGCGCATCTGCCTGGACCGGCCGCAGTCCGAGAAGAGCCTCTCGCAGATGCTGGGGCTGAACTGACAGGCTAACGATGCAGATCGATTTTTCCGCCATCACCGAATACCAGCGCTACAAGCTCATGGCCAGCCTGATCGTGCCGCGGCCGATCGCGCTGATCACCACCCTCAGCGAGAACGGTGTCGTCAACGCCGCGCCCTTCAGCATGTTCAACATGCTGGGCGAGGAACCGCCCATCGTGATGGTGAGCATCAACCGGCTGCAGGACGGCGCTCTCAAGCACACGGCCGCCAATATCGCGCGCACCGGCGAGTTCGTGGTGCACCTGGCCGACGAGGCCATGGGCGAGCAGATGCACCGCTGCGGCGAGCGCTTCCCGGCCGACGTGAGCGAACTGGAGGCCGTGGGCTTCACGGCCGCGCCTTGCAACCACATCAAGCCGCCGCGCATCGTGGAGGCACCTTGCGCGTTTGAGTGCACGCTGTTCGAGACGCTGGAGACGGCCAGCCGTCAGATCTTCATTGGCCAGGTGCGCTGGCTCCATGCCCGCGAGGGTCTGATTGACACCGAGCTGTGGCGCGTGCGGCTGCAGGACTACTTTCCGGTGGCGCGCTTTGGCGCCAGCTTCTACATCAACACGCGCGAGCGCTTCTCGCTGGAAAGCCCGTCAGGAGATGCCGAAAAGCCGGCCCTGTCCACGGCGATTGACGAGATCTAGGGCTTGAACACCATCAGGCCGTACACCACGACCAATGCCAGAAAGGCCGGCACGCCAAGCCAGAACCAGGCACGTGCGAAGACCCAGTAGCGCCTGGGCAGCTGCGCACAGCCGTCATCGGCCGTCCGGGCCATCTCGCGCATGCGCAGTTGCAGCCACACTACGGGCAACCAGCAGCAGCCCGCTACCAGGTACAGGCACAGCGAGCCAAGAATCCAGGCGCTCTGCACCGGATACCCGGCCATGTGCACCATGGCCAGGCCCGTCAGCGGCTGCAGGACGACAGCCGGCGTGGTGAAAAGCCAGTCGGCCAGCACCGTCCGTTCGTTGACGACCCGGATCGCCCGGACGTCACCGCTGCGGTCCGCCGTCCACTTGAAGAACGCGATCCCCATTCCCGTGCCGAACAGCACCGTGGCGCTGAGGATATGCAGCCATTTGAGGACGAGGTAGGTGTTCATGCAGGCAGTTCCCGGACATCGAAGCTGCGCAGCGCGGACAGGTAGTCCTCTACGCTCAATTGCCCCACGCAGGGGAAGGCACCCGATGGCAGGGCAACGCCTGCCGCGAGCTTACGCGCCAGCGCGATCGAGGCGCCGCAGGGAATGTAGGGCCCATGGTTTTGCGCCGCAACGAGGTTCCACTCCAGCTTGAGCGGGCTGCCATCGTGCGCCGTGCCTTCAAGCGTGACGACCATGCCGCCCTTGTCGCTGGTCCACGGCTCCATCCATTGGCTCACGGCATGCAGCGGCGCAGCCAGGGAAGTCATGCCTGGCAGCAGGCGCATGCGCGTCAGCCACGCTGCCGCCCACACGAACAGGTGGCCGGCCGTACCGGCAAAGCCTGCCTGGAAAGTAACAGTCTGCACGCCCGGATAGCG
>CALRME020000110.1:0-7876 GCA_943369045.1 Sphingobacterium thalpophilum | reverse complement strand
GAATCGCTTGCCCAACAGGGCCAGCAATTGCTCCTTGGTTGCACTTTTGATGGCCGCGGCCAACTTCTCGCGATGGTCACCCGTCAGGGACGTGACCTTTACCTTTGAAATGATCGAAGCCATAAGGTCGCGTTTAAGGGCTTCTGCCGCCGAGCCCAGCAGGGCCATATCGAGTTGCGCCTGCGCAAGGAGCTCCTTCTGCCTGGTCTTGAACATGTCTGTGAGCTGGCGGTAGCTGAAGAGCGACACGAAGCTGTTCCAGGCCAGCACACGCTTGACGGAATACGTGCTCAATGCGGCCACGAAGATGGCAATGTGCATGGGAGGCTCGGTGTCGTTGTGCGTGCCGCCGCTTCCGCAGGAAATCAGGCATAACTTTTCCAGCGGGGCCGTCGTGGGAACCTTCAGGGCCGCCAGAAACTGCTCGAAGTTGTCCGCCAGCACCTTTCCCTTCATGCCGTTGAAGTTTGGCGATGTCCCATGGGAAATGGCGTACACCGATGTGCCGGCAAGCACTGAGGGGTCGCTGGGCGCAGGCGTGACGAAGTGCAGTTCGTAGCGCTGGTCTTCCGAGCCGCGGGTGCGAACGTCGATCCAGGTGACGGTGTTGCCTTCGGCCGTGAGCTTGCGAAACAGGGCGAGCCCTGAGTGATGAAGCTCCGCGTCGAACGCGTGGTAGTGGGTGATGATGATGAGATGAGGCATTTGCCTCTCCTGGGACCCGTCAGAAATTGACGGCGGCCGAATGGTTGTCGACGATGAAGCAGTCGAGCCAGCCCCGCCGCGAAATGAGTTTGTGCAATGGCGGAGCGTTGCGGCCGGCCTCCGCGACGAAGTGGTCGGCGCCGAACATCACCAGGCCCCGCAAGTTGGCGTTTGCGCTCATTTGCATGTGGTTGACGATGATGCCGGAGGCGTGGCGGTCGCGGATGCCCTTGCCCCAGGGCTGGAACGCCGAGGCCAGCCCGTACGGCCCGTAGCCGTCGTTGAGTGCGTTCAGCGCCGCCACCGTCGCTGCAGCGGTCAGGTCGCAGGGCACCACGGGGATGCCCAGCCCCAGGGCGATCTGGGTGAGCGTGATGAGAGTGGGTGCAGCGTCACCGGCGGCGATACCGGCGAAGCTGGCGATGACTGCGGCGGGATTGATCGGTGTCGGCCACTCGATGAAGAAGACGCCGATGCCGCCCGATTGCAGCATGGCCTGGGCCCGGTTCCGCCCGGCCGGATGGACGTGCGTGTCCTTGATAGCGAATACCATTTTTGGCATTTTTGGCCTTCCCTTGCTGTGCTTTCGCGAGCGTAGCCATTCGCGCGGGAAATCTCAGTGATGAATGCACACGCTTTCTGCGCTGCTGCCATGCCCACCAATGTCGATTCCGGCCCTGCCTGTTCGTCGTGGCAATGGAGCCCCCGATACGCGGGTTCCATTCCAGACACCCTACGGAGAACCCCATGACCAAAACGATCTTCATCAGCCTGCCCGTGACCGACCTGCCGGCCTCGACGGCCTTCTACAATGCCCTGGGCTTCGTGCAGAACATCCCATTCAGTAGCGACAGCGCTGCCTGCATGGCCTGGAGTGACGCCATCCAGGTGATGCTGCTCACGCACGCGAAGTGGCGCACGTTCACGCAGCGGCCTTTTCCGGCGGCGGGGACGAGCGGGCACATGCTCTCGCTGGCAGTGGACAGCCGCGCGGCCGTCAATGCGATGAACCAGGCTGCTGCGGTGAATGGTGGGCGGGCCGACGCGAACCCGCCCGAGGACCACGGTTTCATGTATTCCCGGGATCTTGCCGACCCTGATGGCCACCTGTGGGCCGCGTTCTGGATGGACCCTGCGTCGATGCCGCCTGCATAACCCCCCTTCCGGATATGTAGGATTTCTCCTACAGTTGTAACTTGCTCATATCCGCCAGCTTGCAGGTCGACCAGGAGAAATCATGGAACAACAGGAAAGGCAGCAAATCCAGGCCGTGGTGCACAAGATGCTCGGCGCCATGGTCCAGTTGAAGGGCTCGGACCTGTTCCTGACGGCCGGCTTCCCGCCCGCCATCAAGCTCAATGGAAAACTGACCAAGCTCAACGAGACTGCGCTGACGGCGGACCAGACGGGCAAGATGGCGCGCTCCATCGCGTCCGAGAAACAGTGGCAGGGCTACATCGACACCAAGGGTCAGAACTTCGCGATTACGCTGGAGGGCATAGGCCGGTTCCGCATCAACATCTTCACCCAGCAGCAGCGCTGCGGCATGGTGATCCGCACGATCACGACCGAAATCCCGGATTTCGACGCGATGAAGCTGCCGCCCGTGCTCAAGGAAATCGTGAAGGAAAAGCGCGGGCTGATCCTGCTGGTGGGCGGCACGGGGTCGGGCAAGTCGACCACACTCGCGGCGATGCTGGGGGTGCGCAACAAGGAGACGCACGGCCACATCATCACCATCGAGGACCCGGTGGAATACGTGCATCCGCACGGCAACTGCATCGTCACGCACCGCGAAGTCGGCATCGACACGGTGGGCTGGTTCGACGCGCTCAAGGACACGCTGCGCCAGGCGCCCGACGTGATCCTGATCGGCGAGATCCGCGATCACGAAACCATGGAATACGCGCTCAACTTCGCCGAGACCGGCCACCTGTGCATGGCCACGCTGCACGCCAACAGCGCCAACCAGGCGATTGACCGCATCGTCAATTTCTTCCCCATCGAAAAGCACGAGCAGGTGCGCAACGACATCGCGCTGAACATGCGCGCCATCATTTCGCAGCGGCTGGTACGCAAGATGTCGGGCGGGCGCGCCGCCGCCATCGAGATTCTGCTGAGCACGTCGACATCGCGCGACGCGATCTCCAAGGGGGAAGTCGGCCAGCTCAAGGACATCATGAAGAAGTCGATCGAGTTGGGCATGAAGACCTTCGACCAGTGCCTGTACGAGCTGTACGACGCAGGCGACATTTCGCTGCAGGAAGTGCAGGTCAACTCGGACGCCAAGAGCGAGCTGATGCTGCGGCTCAAGCTCAACAGCAAACGCTTCATCCGGGAAGAACTGCCCGGCGGTGGAGGCGGCGACACGGGCGGGCTGTCACTGCAGGTCGAGCCGGAACCCGAAGAAGAAGAGCTCCCGGGACAGCTGAAGGTGATATTGCCCCCTAGGACCCCGGCGGCACCGCCGCCTGCCGCCAAGCCGCCGACGCTGGAGCTGTTGCTGGAAGACAAGCCGGCGCCGCCGCCGCCCAAGGCCTGACGTATTGCGCGACACCAGCGGAGGACGCATGAACGAGTTCGACACCATCAACGACCACTTTGTCAGCTACGCCAGGCTGCTCCTGGAAGACCCCTCGGAGCGGTTCGGCGCCTTGCGCCACTGTTCCTTTTTTCAGCCGGTTCCAGATGAGTGGCTGCGGCGCTTTTCGGAGATGGCGCAGATCAGGACGTTCCAGCCGGATGCCTGCATCACCTCGCAGGACGAGGGCATGAAGGCTTTTTATGTGATCCTGTGGGGCGCGGCCGAGGCGTTTCGCAACGGCAAGCTGGTCGGCACCATAGAAACCGGCGACTGCTTCGGGGAAGGGATTTTCTTTACCGACGGCACCCTCACCACGTCGGCAACGGTCATTGCCGAAGACAGGATCATCGCTGCCGAATTCAGCAAGCCTGTGATCGAAGCGCTGCAGTCCGACGCCCATGCGATGGTCAGCATGGACAAGGCGCTGCTGCTGGCGCTGTTCAAGAAACTCAAGGGCGCCAACCAGAAGATCGAAAGGCTGCTGCTGGTGTAGCCCAGCCGGGGCGCCTCAGGCCTGCACGCGCGCGAACTCGCCGTAAGCGTGAGCCAGCCAGGTCTTCAGGCGCTGCCGCTCCATCAGCCCCAGGCCGGTCGCACCTTCAGGCGCCGGGTTGGTGGCTGCCCAGAAACTGGTGTTGTTCGCGTCGATCTTCTGCACGACGACATCGTGCAGGCGCTTGATGGAAATGACTTGTCCGCCCATGGCCAGCGCGCGCTCGAGCTGGCCCGACTTTTCGAGCTGGCTGAAATCGTCACCGCGCAGCTGGTTGCGCACCAGCACGAAGTTCACGCGCGCGCCGTAACGGTCCAGCAGGCGGGCCAGCAAGTCGACCGAATCGCGGCCGTTGTCCATCACATGCCAGTAGTTCAGCGTGAAGAAGCCGCCGGCCTGCATGTCCAGGACGCCGGAATCGTCAATCCACTTGGCCAGCGGCGCATCGGTCTGGGCCGCCAGATCGACCAGCATCCGCCGGCCGTCCTGCTCGACGGCGGTTTCAACGATCTCGTCGAGCGCCTCGTAGCGGTCAATCACCACCGGCGATGCGTAGCCCGCGTAGAAGCGCATCAGCGCGCCATGGGAACGGTCGGTGTCGAAGCCGACGAAGGGCAGGTTGTTGTCGATGAAGTATTGCGCCAGGAGGCGCGACACCATGGACTTGCCAACGCCGCCCTTTTCGCCTCCGATCAGGTGGATTTTGGTGGACGCGGGAGTCTCGGTCGTAAAGTCTTGCATGAGGGGCTCTGGATCGGTTTGCGGACGATTGTGACGCATGTCCTGTGCCAGTTTTCAGGTGGAGCCCTTCATAATCAAGACCTGCCCCGCTTGTTCGAGATGCCTACCTTTCATCATGGATAAATTCTTGCTGCAGCAGCAGGTGCTGGAGCGGCTCGCCCAAGACCTGCTGCAGGCCGAACAGGCAGTCCGGGCGGCCCATGAAATGGCGACTCACGAAGAAAACATCGCCGAAAACAAATACGACACATTGGGACTCGAAGCCGCCTACCTGGCCACGGGCCAGGCTCGTCGCGCCGAAGCCATCCGCCAGGCGATGGCCAATTGGCGCAAATTCCAACCGCGTCCCTACGACGCCAGCAAAGGCATACAGCTCGGCGCGCTGGTCTGCCTGGTCGATTCCGACGACAAACAGCAACAGATCTTTCTCGGGCCGGACGGGGGCAGCATGAAGCTGGTCAGCGGCGCCCAGCTTGTTCAGGTTATCAGCACCGAGGCCCCTTTGGGCAAGGCCATGTTGGGCAAGTGCGAGGGTGATGAGGTGTCGATACAGGTGGCTCCAAACCGGCAGCAGTTTGAGGTGCTGCGGGTTCATTGAGCCGCAAGCTCAAGCACTATCCATGCGCCCTGCAGGCCAAAAACGGCCCGCAAGCCGCGCCAGAAGTGCTTCTAGCCCAGCGAGTGCATACGCCCGAACTCCGGCATGGCCCCGCTAGCAAACCCCGCGCAGCCCAGCGAGCCCATCGCAATCCGCCCGTTGCTGATCTTCAGCCGCACCGCGCCATGGCTGCGCTCATACACATCGGAATGCGCGAACAGGAAAGCGTGCTGCTCTCCGTCGGGCAGCGCCGCCATGCCGTTGACGTAGTGGTGGCCGTTGCGCTCCACGTGGGTGATGCCCAGGAAGTTGACCAGCGCCAGGTCCTGCTGCACTGACAGGCCGGCCTGCGTGGTCAGGTCTTCGGCGGACATGAAGTAGCGTTGTGTGCCTTCTTCCCTGTTCCAGGCGTCGCAGCGCGCCGCGTTCAGGATGGACTTGTAGAAGCCCTTGCAGGTCTTGGAAGAGACGCCAGCGTAACCGCGCTCACGCGCCTGCACGAAGGTGTCAAGCTCGCCGTCGGACTCGTCAATGATCACCGGCTTGCCCAGCTGCGCACCTTTCAGGTCGGCTTGCAGCGCGAGCTTGCGGGCAATCGGCTGTTCGATGAAGAGGATTGAATCCCACAACCGCGCGAGCACCGGGCGGCTGCGGATGCCGGCCACGAGTTCGGCCAGGCCCTGCGCGTCTTCGTACTGCTCGTTGCCGTCCAGCGAGGCGTAGTAGGGCTCGCTGCTTTTGTCGAGCACGGACGCAATCGCCTCCAGCCGCGCGATGTCGGCATCGACCTTGCCCTGCACCTTGAGCTTGAAGTAGCGGTGGCCGTGCGCGGCGATCACTTCTTCCAGTGTCTCAGGCAGGCCGTCGCCCACGCGCTGCGTCAGGTCTGCTGCCGTGATGGCGTCGAGCAGACCCACGGTGTGGCGCGCGCCAATCGACTGCGCCGGGTTGCGGGTGGCGAGAAAGCGTTCGACGTCAAGGCCCGCAAACTCCGGCCGCAGGCGTGCATCCACGCCCGCCATGTTGATGCCCATCGCGTCGTAGAACGAGACGTTGCGATGCCGACACTGCGCGTCCAGCACAGCACGGTCCACCAGGGCGGGGCCGTAGCTGGCCAGCAGCGGGTTGAAGCCGGCTTGCTCCGCGCTCTTCATGTGCGCGTCGTGGTGGCGCGCAAAGTGGCCGAAGGCGCTGGCCGGCGAGGCGTCGGCCAGGTAGGCCTCGCGGGCCATCTGCAGCACGCGGCGCAGCTGGTCGAAGTTGTCTTCATTGGTCAGCGCCAGATTCTTGTCGAACCACTTGGGCGCCATCAGCTCGGCCGCCGCGCCCCACTGGCTGCGGCCGTTCTCGCTTTCGATGCGCACGCGCGCAAAGGCCTGCGGGCATTCGGTGAGCGTGACCACGCCGAAGCGGAACGGCAGGCGCAGCGTCACGGGGCGCTCGTACAGCTCGATCTCGCGGATGCGCAATCGCGGCGCTTCGGACGAGGGCGTGAGCGTGGCCATCAGTCGCGCTCCGCCAGCGCTTCGACCAGCCCACGCAGGTAACCGATGGCGCGCGAGGCCGAGCCCATGCCGTCGGGCACATAGTCAAACGGCTCCACCGCGACGATGCCTTTGTAGTGACCCATGGCTTGCATCATCAGCAGGGCTTCGATGATGGGCGCGAAGGCCATCTCGCCCTGGCCCGGGCCACGCCGGTTCGGGTCGTTCACCTGCACATGGGCGATGTGGCCCGTCGGCATCCACTTGGCCATCAGCGCCGCCACCGACACGCTCTCGGTCTGGCCGGCGGCGCTGCAGTCGATCATGGTCTTGAATGCCGGCGAGCTGATCTGCTCGACCAGCTGCACCGCTTCTTCCACGGTGTTGAGCACGTCGGTCTCTTTGGCCGACAGGGGCTCAATGCAATACGTGACGCCGCAAGCGGCCGCGCGTTTGGCGGCCCGGCCCAGGCAGGCGCTGGCGCGTTCCATGGTTTTCTCACGCGACTCGCCCTCGGGCACAGAACGCTGTTTGGGCGAGCCGTGCACGAGGTAGCTGCCGCCCATCAGCTGGCACAGCTCGACCAGCCGCGCCATCACGGCGCAGGTGCGCTCACGCACGACGGTGTCGGGGCTGACGATGGACAGGCCCGTGGGCGCGACCAGCAGCCAGTGCAGGCCAAAGATCGTCAGGCCGTTGTCTTCGGCCATGCGCCGGAACACTGCGGCCTGCGCGTCGGTGATGGTGGACGGGTCTTCGGCCAGCGTGAAGGGCGCGACTTCCAGCCCGTCGTAGCCAAGCTGCGCCGCCACCTTGCATTGCTGCTCGAACGGCATCGGCTGCAACACCTCATTGCACAGGGCAAACTTCATCAGGGGCTTTCAGCGGCGGGAAAACACCGAGCGTAACCCGGCGCCCGCGCCGGCCTGCGCGCGCTGCACGAGGGCCTTGAAAGCCGGCACGTACAGCAGGATCATGAAGATGGTCACGGCCGCGAACATCATGCAGATCGGCCGCGTGAAGAATGGCGCCAGGCTGCCGTCGGACAGCACCAGGCCGCGCCGCAGGCTCTTGTCCAGCAGGGGGCCCAGCACCAGGCCCAGCACGAAGGGCGCCATCTCGTAGCCGCGCCGGCGCAGGAAGAAGGCGCCGACACCAATCGCCAGCATCGCGTACACGTCGAACAGGCGCGACGCACCGGCAAACGCGCCGACGGTGCAAAGCAGGAACACGATGGGCATCAGGATGGAGCGCTTGACGCGCAGCACCTG
>CALRME020000109.1:0-7895 GCA_943369045.1 Sphingobacterium thalpophilum | reverse complement strand
CTCAAGCTGCTGGACTGGCTCAAGATCGGCGCCCACCCGTTGGGCCTGACGGGCCCCAAGACCGGCGACTACGCGCCGCTGACCCGGTACTTCGATTGCACCAACCTGCCCGGCGTGGCGCTGGACCACGACTACCTGTTCCGCTACCTGAATCCGGATCTCGATGCACTCAACGAACGGATGATCATGGGCCGGCCACTGGAAGGCGCCATTCCCGGGTTCAAGCCGGCTGTACCTGGGAGCCCCGTCTTTGTCGCAGCCTGAGCCAGCGGTCATCACCGTCGCCCTGGTCGAGGACGACCCGGGCATGCGCCAGCGTTTCGAGAAGGCCATCGCTGCGGCGCCCCGGCTGCAGCTGGCCTGTTCCACGCCCTCGGCGAAAGAGGCGATGGCCTGGCTGGCCGAGCATCCGGTGGACGTGCTGCTGGTGGACCTGGGCCTGCCCGACGGCTCGGGCATCGACGTGATCCGCCACTGCCTTCGGCTGCAGCCAGCCTGCGAGGCCATGGTGATCACCATGTTCGGCGACGAGGCCAACATCATGCGGGCCTTCAGCGCGGGCGCCAAGGGCTACCTGCTCAAGGACGGCACCGAGGAGGACCTGGCCCAGCATGTGCTCAACCTGCACAACGGCGGCTCGCCGATGTCCCCGATCATCGCGCGCCGCCTGCTGGGCCAGCTTGGTCCGCGCGAAGCTCCCCCCACGCCCGGCCCGGCGGCCCGAAGCGCGCCGCAGCAGACGCTCTCGCCCAAGGAAGGAGAGGTACTGGCGCTGGTCGCGCGGGGCTTCAGCTATGGCGAAGTCGCCGGGCTGTTGAAGATTTCCGTGCACACCGTCCACACCCATGTGCGCAACATTTACGGAAAATTGAGCGTGAACTCCAAGACCGAAGCCATCTTCGAGGCGCGCCAGCTCGGATGGCTCTAGCTGCACGAATCTTCATCCTGTGGCTTGCCGGTTGCGCGGCCGCATTCGCGCAGCCGGCCCCGGATTTCCAGTTGCTCGAGGATGCGCAGGTGGTGCTGCGGCCCGCGGGCAGTGTGCCTTCGGCGCGGCGCCTCACGCTCACCCACCGCTGGGACTCGGAGTTCCCCGGACGGGCCGGAGAGGCCGAGTACCGGCTCCAACTGCCGCCGCGCGTGGGAACGGCCACCATGGCACTGCTGTTCTCGCGCATAGGCAACCAGGCCACGGCCGAAGTGAACGGCGTGCGCGTCATGACGCTGGGCGTCCTGGGCGACCCGTCCAGCGATGCCACCAAGTCGCCCCACTTGGCGCTGCTCCCGCCCACCCTGCTGCAGGAGGACGGGGGCAACGAACTGCTGGTCCGCATCACGGCCCAGCCGCTGCGCTGGGGCGGGCTGTCGGACGTGCGCTATGGCGCCGAGCCGGCCCTGCACCGTGAGTACAACCTGCAGCGCCTGTGGCGCAACACCGCGTCCATCATCTTCTGCGTGGCGCTGGCCTTGATGGGTCTGATGGCGCTGGGGCTGTGGGCGAGGTTGCGCGACTCGCTGTTCGCCTGTTTCGCCGCTGCGGCCTTCCTGGGCATCTTCCGCAACCTCGATCGGGTCTGGTCCGATCTGCCCGTTCCCTGGCCGCTGTGGGGCGTGATCAACAGCACGGCTTACGCCTGGCACCTGATGCTGATCTGCGTGTTCTCGCTGCTCGCGCTGGGCCGTCCCCGCCCGCGGCTGATGCGGCTGCTGTGGGCCTACTTCGCGATTGCACCGGTGCTCGTCGTGGCGTCGTTCGCACTGGGCAAACCGGTCCTGTGGACCGCTGCACTGGTCCTGCTCGCACCGCTGGGGATGATGACCTGGGCCGCGGTGGTGGACCATGCCGCGCGAGGGCCGGAACGCGGCGCCGTTGCCTGGCTGCTGGCCGGAGCCGGCGGGCTGGCCGTCCTGGCCGGCCTGCACGACCTGGGCTTCATCCGCCTGGGCCTTGGTGGTGAGACCCGCTTTTCGGCCACACCGCACATCATGTTCCTGTTCGTGGCCATCATGGCCGGCATCATCGTGGACCGGTACGCGCGCAACGCCGCCGGCATGAAGGCGCTGAACCAGACGCTGGAATCCAGGGTCCTTGCGAAGGAAGAGGAACTGCGCGCCACCTTTGCCCAGCTGCAGGAGCGCCAGGCCGCACAGGCCACCATGGACGAGCGCCAGCGCATCATGCGCGACCTGCACGATGGCGTGGGCGCGCAGCTGGTGGGGCTGCTCAACATGATCAAACAGCCCGGGGCCCTCCCCGAGGTTCTGGAGGGCCAGGTCAAGGCGGCGCTGGACGAGATGCGGCTGGCCGTGGACTCCATGCAGATCGGCGACGGTGACCTGACCACGGCGCTGGCCACACTGCGCTACCGCGTGCAGCCCCGGCTCGCCGCGGCCAGGCTTGAAATGCACTGGGAGGTCGACGACCTGCCGCCGCTGGCCGGGATGACGCCGCATGCGGTGCTGCAGGTGCAGCGCATCGTGCTGGAGGCGCTGACCAACGTCCTCAAGCACGCGCAGGCCGATACCGTCTGGCTCAGGTGCGCGCTGGTGGCCCAGGGCACCCAGCTGCTGCTTGAAGTGGGGGACAACGGTTGCGGCCTGCCGGTCACGGATGGACCGGTGCGCGGCCAGGGACTGGCCAATATGCGGTCGCGCGCCCACACGCTGGGCGCGGCGCTCGAAATCGGCGCCCGCCCTGGAGGCGGAACGCTGGTGCGCATGGCCTGGCCGCTCGCGCCAACCGTGCAAGCCGGGGATGAGCCATGATGTTGACAAGCCGGGCGTGGGTGCAATACTCGATCGATGCAAACCACTCCCCAGGCCGTTGAAGCTGCACGCTACGCCCTGCTGCGGCGTCTTGCACCTTCCATGCGCCACCACCTGGTGGTCAACCTGCAGCCCATCAGCATGATCTATGAGGTGCTGGACCGGGGCCTCAAAGCCGAGCAGCCCAACCTGGCGCAGATTCATGACAGCGCAGGGAAGATCAATGGCTTCGCGCGAGCGGCGCTGGCATCTTCGCTGGACGTGATCACCTGGCTCGCCCCCGAGGACAGCACCACGGCGACGCTGTCCGACGGCGTAGCCGAATGCGTCGGACTGCTGGGGAGCAACTTCAGCTTTCGCGGCTACAGCGTGCGAAATGACGTCCAGGCGCCCGGCTGCAGCATCCGTCGCGTGGCGATACGCCACGTACTGACCGGCGCGATGATGGCCGTTGCCGACAGCGTGGCATCCCCGGCAGAGTTTGTGCTTTCGGGTGGCCGCGACGGTGCGCCTGTGCTGGTGCTTACCGTGCGCGAGGGCCAAGGCGCGGCGGGCGTGGTCAACGAGACCAACTACAGGCCGCTGATGTGGGAAGACGTGCAGGCGATGGCCGGCGCCGAAGGCGTGACGCTGGCACGCGAGGGCGGAACCGTCACATTCACGTTTCCGCTGGCGGCCTGATTTCAACCGCGCCTGAAACCCAGTTTCTTCATCGCCGCCGCCAGGCCGCAGCGGCTGGCCTCGTAGTCTTTCCAGGGTGTGTTGCCTGCATCGAGGCGCTCGTGCACCGTCTGCACCGTCCAGTGCGCACCGCTTTTGAGCTGCGCCAGCTCCTTCCACCCAACCGGAACCGATATGCCCAGCCCGGGCCGCGAGCGGGCCGACCAGGCACACACCGTGGTGGCGCCAAAGCCGTTGCGCAGGTAGTCGATGAAGATGCGGCCCACGCGGTTGCGCGGCCCGCTCTTGGCGACGAAACGGTCCGGCAGCGTCAGGGCCAGGTGCTCGACGATGGCCTCCGAGAAATCCTTGACCGTGTCCCAGTCCAGCTGCTTCCTGATCGGGACCACCACGTGCAGCCCCTTGCCGCCGCTGGTCTTGAGGAAGGCTGGCAGGCCCAGTTCGGTGAGGAAGGCACGCACGACCTGCGCGGCTTCCTGCACCTGGGGCCAGGCGACACCTTCTCCCGGGTCCAGGTCAAAAGTCATGCGGTCAGGCTTGCCTATGCTGGTCTTGACCGCATTCCAGGTGTGCAACTCCACCACGTTCATCTGCGCCGCTGCCAGCAGGCCCTCCAGGCTGTCGATCTCTAGCAACTGCTGGTGGCTGGGGTCGAGCGCAGGATCGAGCTGCCGCACGCCGGGCATCTTGTACTTGCCCAGGTGCTTCTGGAAAAAGAGTTCACCGCCTATGCCATCGGGCGCACGCACCAGCGAAACCGGGCGCGCCTTCAGGTGCTCCAGGATCAGCGGCGCCACCAGGGCGTAGTAGCGGACCAGCTCGATCTTGGTGAATCCGCTTGCGGCATCGATGACGCGATCGGGGTTGCTGACGCGCAACGCCTGAGGCAGCGCCACGGAAACTGCTGCCCTGGTGCCAGCCGCCTTCACTGCCTTTGCAGCGGGCTTGTCGACCGGCGCGTCGTGGCGAGGTTCTTCCCGCGTGATGGCGAGCGGCTGCTTGTCCTCGCGCAGGCCGTGGAAAACGGAATGGCGGATGCGCCCGGCCTTTGTCCATTCGCCAAATGACACTTCGCAGACCAGCTGGGGCCTGACCCAGTGCGGCCGGCCGGTGATGCCGGCCGTGTCTGCAAACGGGCTGCTGTCCGCCGCCAGCGCATCGAGCCTGCTGCGCAGGTCGCGCAGCAGCTTTTCGTTGAAACCCGTTCCCACATTGCCGGCGTACTGGAGATGCCCTTTTTTGTCGTGCAGGCCCAGCAGAAGGGAGCCAATCCCGGTGCGCGAGCCTTGAGGGTCGGTCCAGCCGCCGATCACAAACTCCTGCCGCTGGCTGCATTTGAGCTTGACCCAGTCGGTCGAGCGGCGCAGCACATAGGCGCTGTCGCGCCGCTTGGCGATCACGCCTTCCAGGCCGAGCTTGCAGGCCGATGCCACAACGTCCTGCGGCGGTGCGTCGAAGACCTCGCTGAAGCGCACCTTGTCCGAGGGCTTGCGCGAGACGATGCGCTGCAGCACCTCGCGCCGGGCCACCAGCGGAACCTCGCGCAGGTCGTAGCCTGCGCAGTAGGGGACGTCGAACAGGTAGTAGACGATACGGGCAGTGCGCTCGCTGTCGAACGCGCCCTGCAACGCCTGGAAATCCGCGGTGCCGCTCTCGCCCTGGACGATGATCTCGCCGTCGTACCAGCCGTCTGGCAACTCCATGGCCCTGAGCGCTGCGGCCAGTTGCGGCAACTTGTGCGTCCAGTCGTTGCGGTTGCGGGTGAAGCATTGCACCTTGCCACGCTGCACACGCGTGAGCAGGCGGTAGCCGTCGAACTTGATTTCGTACAGCCAGTTTCCCGTGTCGCCCGGCGGCTCGTCAACCAGCGTCGCGAGCTGGGGCTGCAGCGTGTCGGGCAGGGCGGCCTTGCGGGCTCCAGCGGGTGGCGCATCGACAGGTGCTGCCGCCTGCGTGGGCGCCAGGGAAATCGCATCGGGCCGGTCCGCCAGCGGCTTGACGCTGTCGGGGAATTCGTCCACTACGCTGAATGCCGAGGACGGCCGAACCCACTCGTCCTTTTCCTTGATCAGAAGCCAGGGCTCCTGCTTCTCGCCGCGGCCCTTCATGCGCACCAGCGTCCAGTGGCCGTGCATCTTGTGGCCGCGCATCTCGAACTTGAGCTTGCCGGCCTTGTAGCCTTTGACCGGGTCTTCCAGCGGGACCCAGACACCCTTGTCCCAGATGATGACCTTGCCGGCGCCGTACTGCTTCTCGGGAATGGTGCCTTCGAAGCTGTTGTACGAGATCGGATGGTCTTCCACATGCACCGCCATGCGCTTGTCGGCCGGGTCGTAGCTCGGGCCCTTGGGCACCGCCCAGCTCTTCATGGTGCCCCCAAGCTCAAGACGCAAGTCGTAGTGCAGCCGGCTGGCCCAGTGCTTCTGGATCACGAACACTGGCGCATCGGCGCTGGCCACGCCCCCGCCCGCCGGCTCGGGCGTGATGTCGAAGTTGCGCTTGTCGCGATAGGCCTTGAGCGCGCTGGTGGAGCGTCCGGCCATGCGTCAGGCCGCGCGCTTGAGCGCAGGCTTTTTTGCAGCGGCCTTTTTTGCAGCCGGCCTCTTCGCCGGCGCTGCTGCTTTCGTCGCCGGCGTCCGGGCGCCGCCGCGCAGGCTTCGCTTGAGAAGCTCGGTCAGGTCCAGGATGTCGGCGCCCTTGCCGGCTTCCGGCGCATCTTCCTGCGGCTGGATCACGGTCTCGGTCTTGCCGGCCTTGACCTTCTGGTGCACCAATTTCATGATGTCGTCGCGGAAGGAATCGCGGAAATCCCCGGGCTTCCATTTGCCGCTCATGTCCTCGATCAGCTTTTCCGCCATCTTGAGTTCGCCGGCTGAAAGCGCCTTGGTGCCGGCCGCAGGCAGGTCCAGTGTGTCCCAGTCTCGCACCTCATTGCTCCAGCGCAGCAGGTTCAGGACCAGCGCGGGACCTGAAGGCACCAGCACGGCCAGGTGCTGCTTGGTCTGGATGATGACGCGGGCCACGCCCACGCGCCGGGTCTTGAGCAATGCCTCGCGAAGCAGTGCATACACTTTGGCGCCCTTGCCCAGAGGAGAAAGGTAATAGGGCCGCTCCAGGTAGACGAACGGGATTTCTTCCATGCCGACGAAGGTTTCGATCTCTATGGTCTGGGTGGATTTGGGGTAGGCAGCGCTGATCTCCTCGGCGGAAAGAACGACGTAGTGGCCGTCTTCGTATTCGATGCCCTTGACGATGTTTTCCTTCGTGATCTCTTTGCCGGTCTTCTTGTTGATGCGCTTGTAGCCCACCGGGTCCATGCTGCGCTTGTCCAGCCAGTCAAAGTCAATGCCCTCGTCTCCGGTGGCCGTATGCAGGGCGACGGGAATGTGCACCAGCCCGAAGCTGATGGCCCCCTTCCACATGACGCGTGAACTCGCTGAAGCCATGGTGCAAGCCTACTTTCTTGTTTCGTTGCTGTGGGCCAGGAACGCGACCAGCCGGTTCTCGGCAGCGCTCAGGCCCGCGCGGCTTTTCGGATCCGGAACTTCTTCGCCCAATGCTTCCACGGTAGCCTGGTCGGCCAGCCGCAAGCCCAGTTGCAGCACGTCGGGGTGGATGTAGGCCTTGCGGCAAACCGCAGGTGTGTTGCCTAGGCTGCTGGAGACTTCGCCGAGCCAGTCCTTGACGGTGAAGCGGTCATCCCGCGCGTTGCAGTAGCGGCGCACGCTGTCCAGCGCCAGCACGCTGCCATGCCAGGTACGGAAGTCCTTGGCGGTGAAGCGTTCACCGCAGACGGCATGCAGGTAGTCGTTGACGTCGCCAGAGCCCACGCAATGCTTCTGCCCGTCCTCGCCCCTGTACTGGAACAGTTCCTGTCCCGGCAGGTGCAGGCAGCGCTTGACGACGCGCAGCACGCGCCGGTCGCGGACCTTGACGGTGTGCTGCACGCCGCTCTTGCCCCGAAAGGAGAGTGTGAGTGCGTCGCCCTTGATGATGGCGTGCTTGTTGCGCAGCGTGGTCAGGCCAAACGAGTTGTTTTCTTTTGCGTACTGGTCGTTGCCGACACGGATCAGGGTGGTGTCGAGCAATCGAAGCAAGGTGGCCAGCACCAGCTGGCGCGAATGGCCTTGCAGCTCAAGGTCGCGTGCGACCTGGCGGCGCAGGCGGGGGAGTATTTCGGCGAATGCCAGCAGGCGGTCGAACTTGCCGGTGTCGCGTTCACTGCGCCATTTCTCGTGATAGCGATACTGCTTGCGGCCGCGCGCATCGCGGCCGGTGGCTTGCAGGTGGCCCTGCGGGGAAATGCAGATCCATACGCCGGTATAGGCCGGCGGAATGGCCAGTTTCCGGATGCGCGCCAACTCCTGCGCATTGCGCACCCAGCGCCCGTCGCTTGCGCGATAGGCAAAGCCCGTGCCCTTGCGGACACGGGCCATACCCGGCTCGGC